>PDZT01000568.1 GCA_002753105.1 Deltaproteobacteria bacterium YD0425bin50
AACCGGCTGCCAAAGCTTCCCATAAATCACTTTTCACCTGTTCAAAAGGTGTTTGAGAAATCACAGACAAGATGGCTAAATCAAATTGATTCCCCACGATAGCCGCTAATTTTAAGATGGTTTGAGTTGAGACCGGCAGGCGTTGTATCTTATCCGTCATCAATTCCACAACATTATCGCTAATGTTGCGTGCCTGAATCTGGTCTAAATCCCAATACCATTCACGCTGAGATGGATTAAACTGGAGTAATGCTTCAGTATATAAGGTTTTAAAAAATTCCTTCATAAAAAAGGGATTACCACCCGTTTTTTCTAAAAGTAATTCAGCTAACGGTAAGGTTTTAGCTAACTGAAGGTGCAGCGTATCGCTGACGACCTGATTCATGTGTGGTAAGGCTAAAGGCGTCAAGGTTAAAGTCTGCACTATGATACCTTGCTGCTGTTGCATGTCCTCCAACGTAATCATTAATGGGTGCGAGCCACTCACTTCATTATCACGATAGGCTCCAATTAACAGCAAGTAAGGAATATCGTTCATCAAGGTCATGAGTTTTAAACTGGCTGAGTCAATCCATTGTAAATCATCCAAGAAGATCACCAATGAATGCTCTGGTTGACAAAATACTCTGATAAAATTCTGGAAAACCAAGTTAAAACGATTTTGGGATTCTGTTGGACCTAATTCTGGAACGGCCGGCTGAGATCCGATGATCATTTCCACTTCAGGAATAACCTCAATGATGACTTGTCCATTTGAACCCAATGCAGTTAAAACCTGCTTTTTCCAATCGTCAAGTTGAGCTTGAGTTTCGGTCAGCAGTTGCCGCATTAAGTCACGAAGGGCATAAATTATGGCGTAATATGGCACGTTGCGCTGAAATTGGTCATACTTTCCCGATACAAAATAGCCGCGGCGCATCGTAATCGGCTTATGAATCTCATGCACAAGGGCAGATTTTCCAATACCGGAATAGCCTGCCACCAGAATAATTTCAGCCTGTCGATCAGCAGGGGGTGTATCCACCATCCGTTCAAAAGCAGCTAATAGTGTCTCTATTTCCGCCTCACGTCCATACAGTTTTTGCGGAATCTGAAAACTTCCAGAGAAATCCCGCTTGGCAATTTGGAACTCACCTGTTCCCCATATGTTCGTATGCGTGAGACTGTCGGCACACTGTTCCAAATCATATTGCACTCCAAACGCCGATTGATAACGGTCTTCGGCGTTTTTGGCGAGGAGTTTCATAATGATTTGAGAAACAGCGCTGATCGTTTGATGACTGAGACTTTCAACGCCTTTAAGACTTCCAAAGTCTGGGTATGAAGGCGTTTTGGCAATATGGGAATGCACCAACGCCAATGGGTCATCTTCCGCAAACGGCAGTTTCCCAGTCAGAAGTTCATAGAATGTTACCCCCAATGAGTATAAATCGGTGCGATAATCTATCACCCTGTTCATCCGCCCGGTCTGCTCAGGCGAAATATACGCCAATGTTCCCTCTAAAATAGTTGGACTTCGGAAACTGGTATATTCATGCGATAGCCTAGTCGAAATACCAAAGTCGATTAGCTTCATTACCTGCGTAGTCGGATTGAACACTATGTTGGCGGGATTGATGTCTTTGTGTATGACATGGCACTGATGAACGTTATCAACAATTGTGCTCAGTTGAATCGCTATACGCAGAAACTCCGATAGGCTTAGGCATCCCGACAATCCTAATGCCTTCAACGATTGTCCTCCGCAATCCTCTATTACCATGACCAACGAGTTACGATAGATCGACAACTCATATGCCTGTATTACCCCAGATATCGATAAACCGCGGGTTATCTCAAATTCATGACGATAGTTAGCCAATTGCTGAGGTGTAGGGTATTCCCCTTGCAATACCTTCAAAATAACTGGACATTGATCCACCTCGCGCACTCCTCGATACACATGGGAATTGCGACTTTCATAAATCAATTCTGTGACGTGATACTTGTCAATAACGATCATGGTATTTAACCTTTGTTAAATGTTGATGGCTGTTAATGGCTTTTGCATTCCAATTCTAAGATGATGATAGTCTTTGTCATAATAAGATAATTTATAATTTGCAGTGTAACTGCTCAGGCATAGTGAATAACAACATATGGTATCACCTGTAATTTTGCTACCATAATCTGTGATTACAATGCGATTTTTACCTCTACAGGTTAGCCTTACATGTCGATCACTACCGGAGTCCGTTACTCTTTTTCTCTCTGGCGCTTTACGCCAAGCTCTTTAACCTCAGCTTTGTTTCTTTTTCGCTCTTATGCAGAGTCTCTTCGCTTAAAATTCCAGCCGTTCGACTCTATTTTTGAGCTAACCGTTCTCAAATTCTGAACTCTTTAGCCTCTCCTGTTCTCTATTTTTTTACACCTCACTATTTTTAAAGCGAGCGGTTAGCGAGCGTCTATTCTTTTTTACTCTTCTGCTCTTTTTATCTCAACTGAGCTTATCATCTTTCTCTCCGTCTGTTCAGCAGTTTCTCGTCTCTGGGGTGTAACGTTAAGGTGAGCGGTTGTGCCGTTTAGGCACAATCCGCTCCACCTTATTGGTTGGACGGCGTTTAGTCCGCATTTTAATTGGTTCTTCGTTTTCTGCACGATAGTGCTTAGTCCAA
>PDZT01000569.1 GCA_002753105.1 Deltaproteobacteria bacterium YD0425bin50
ACGCCTGTTTTCACAAATACGGCTGTAATGGTCATATTTTTGCTCATGGTCAGAGTTCGGCTGGCTTCCTGACCGCTTAAATCCCCTTCCCAATGATCAAACCGATAGCCTGAATTCGCTGTCGCGCTTATAGTTACGGATTCGTTCGCCGCATAGGTGGTTTTGTTGGGTGCTGCGGATACAGTTCCGCCATCCTGAGGTGACGTCCGTAGAGTCAGAGAATACGAGATTTTTTCAAAGAAAACCGTAATAATATGAGTCGTTGTTACATTGGTAAACGTATATGAGGACACAATCCCAACCGAATTTCCGTCAACCATCACCTCTTTGATTTGATAGCCCGCATTGGCAGTGATGGAAAACGTCTGGTTGCTTCCCTGATTCACAGACACAGAACCTGAAGGCGAAATACTGCCGCCAGCTTCGGCTGTCGCTGTAATCGCATACGTTCCCATGCTGAATGTTGCTGAAATCGTATGATTCGCTGTTACATTGCTAAAGGTATAAGTGGACACCATACCGACAGAATTGCCATCTACGGTTACATTGGTAATCTGGTAGCCTGAATTCGGCGTGATGCTAAAGGTTTGATTGCCTCCATGCGTTACCGAAACCGATCCTGACGGTGAAATTGTTCCGCCGCTTCCAGCCGTTGCCGTAATCGTATAACTTCCAGCACTAAATGTCGCTGAAATTGTATGGTTCGCTATTACATTGCTGAAGGTGAAAGTGGAAACAGCGCCTACGGAACTGCCATCTACAGTAACGTCTGTTATCCGGTAACCGGTATTGGCTGTAATCGTATAGGTCTGATTACCGGCATGGTTGACGGAGAGTGAGCCTGACGGTGAAATCGTTCCGCCGCTTCCTGCCGTTTTTTGGCTAAATGTTGCGGCAATGCTTTGATTCGATGTTACATTATTGAACGTATAACTCGAAACCGCACCTACTGAACTGCCGTTAACCTTTACATCAGCGATCTGATAGCCTGCATTCGCGGTTATTGTAAATGTTTGATTATTTCCGCACTGCACGATTGTTGAACCGGACGGTGAAATCGTGCCGCCGCTTCCAGCCGTTGCCGTAATTGTATAGATTTTGGCTTTAAACGTTGCGGTTACCGTTTTATTTCCGTTCATGGTAATTGTAGTGGGATTCGTGCTGCCTGAAGCATCTCCACTCCAGCCTGTGAATTCATAGCACGAAGACGCTGGCGCTGCAGTTAGTGTTACCGTTTCACCCGAAGTATATGACGTTTTATCGGGTGATGCTGTGATACTGCCTCCCGCAGATGGGTTGGCGGATTTACTTAGAGTGAATGCGGATACTGTCGTTCCAGTATCAAAATTTGCATTATCCCAAAAACTCACATCAAAGTAACCCGCTTCTACCGCACCCGCAATAGAGGGCACTAGCAAAAATAGTAGTAAACATAGGTATTTTTTCATATAGAATGTCCTATTCTTGGGTTATTGTTTATTCTCAAGTGTCTTTAGCCGTTCAGATAATTCATCAATAGTTTTTGCCTGTTCCTGAACAACCTTTGTCATCAATGCTACAATATCCATAGGACTTAAACTTTTTCGGTCATTTGTCGCTACGAGATCAGGAACATCTTCTGCAATAAAACCAACATGTTTTTCTGTTTCATCAACTTTGTATGCATACCGGACAGGTTTTAATTGCTTAAAGGCTTCAAACGCTGTTTCGCTTGTCAGTTCTTCAATATCTTGTTTATATTCACGGCTCGATGCGTCTGTCCAGACCCCTCCAGTTGTAACATGTGCACCACTTGCCATATGGATAGGATATGAAATTTGATCTACTCCACGATTAAATCCAACATTGCCATCTTTACCAATAACAACTTTTGAACTTCCACCATTAGCACCTAAAATTAAAGGATGGTTTGTTTGTGTAGCAATTTGGAAGCTTGCGTAATTTGCCCCACCTTCTGATCCAGCAACTCCAATATCTCCAATTACTCCAACATTATTTGAGATACGTATTTCAGCGTCGTTTGTTGTGCTAAAAATATGGAGTTCTTTTTCAGGGTTTGTTGTACCAATGCCAACATTGCCTGTTCTGTAAATATTTCCACCACTTTCAGTCCAACCAGTGCTTGTAGTGCTGGTGCTTGTACTGCTTCCAGTCGCTGCGGTTGACTGAATTGTTCCATCAGGAAATTTAAAGCCGCCTGTAGTGGATTCTATGGTTCCAGCTACGGTGAGTTTTTGAGAGGGGGTTCGTGTACCAATACCAGTATTGCCATCAGGTAGTAACCAAATATTAGTCCCATTTCCTCCTTTTGTATAAATTCTTAAAGAATGATTTGATTCTGAGCCTATTTGAAAAGTTTCATAAATAGATCCACCTTCAACACCTGACACTCCAATATCTCCGATTACTCCAACCGAATTCGTCATGCGTATTTGAGCTGCATTTGTTGTTCCTACAAGGTGAAATTTTCTCTCAGGGCTTGACGTGCCAAGCCCCACATTGCCCGAATTAAAATACAAATTACTCTCATTTTTCTCCCAAGCCCTTTCCGCCAACCAGCTAAAATTGCTGTTCATGTCACTGGATTTAATCAGGCTGCCGGAGCTAAAGCTATACGGAACCGATCCAGCCGAAACTACAGATGCGAGAAGAA
>PDZT01000570.1 GCA_002753105.1 Deltaproteobacteria bacterium YD0425bin50
TGTTGGGAGTGATCACCGGAGACATGATGGGTGCGATGATTGAATGTATGGAATCAATTTTATTTCTGGCAGTTGGTTCAGGAGGTTTTCATTGATACAGGGGCATGGCGGGAATGTGTATGGGCTTTCAAAAAAATTGGGCTGTAATAGTGACGATATTGTTGATATGAGCAGTAATATTAACCCATTAGGACCTCCACAAGCATTAGTATCGTATCTACAAAATCATTTTTCTGTAATGTGTCGGCTGCCAGAAAGTGATGCTCAGACCGTAATCGATATGTTTTCTGCGTATTATTCTATTCCATCGAATCATATTCTTGCGGGTAATGGTACAACCCAATTTATTTATACCGCACCGCAGGCATTAAAGATGAAAAATGCGTTGATCATTGGGCCAACCTATGCCGATTATGCCGATGCATGTAAGATGTATGGGGTAAACTATACTTATGGATTAGCCACACCAGAAACTCAATTTGTTCCGGATAGACTTCACCTCAAATCACAAATCAACGCGGCAGATACTGTATTTATTTGCAATCCGAATAATCCTACAGGGATATTGCTCTCATGGGAAGTCTTATCTGAATGGATTCAGGCGTTCCCCAACACACGTTTTATTATTGATGAATCCTATTTACCTTTTGTAGGTGATCATGCTCAACGTTTCATGACAGCGAGTTTTAAAAATGTTATAGTGTTGTATTCCATGTCCAAGATATTTTGTATTCCGGGATTACGAATTGGTTTTTTAATTGCGCATCCAACTTATATTGAGGCTTTTCAACACTATAGTACCCCATGGAGCATGAACGCCTTTGCTCAGGAATCAGCTAAATATCTTCTCAGTCATGATATGACGGATTTTGTAACCCGGACCCAGCAATACATCCATGACCAACGAATGATCATGGAACAACGAATCCGTGTATCACCTCAACTCAAGGTTTTTCCAAGTACAACAGGATTCATGCTTATTCAATTGCTTGGACAACAACGCGCAGATAGCATTTGTGAAACATTGGCAAGTCAACGAATCCTGATACGAAATTGTGCTAATTTTATTGGGTTATCTAATGCGTTTATACGGATATCTGTAAAAAAAATGAATGAAAATCTTGATTTTTTAGACAAATTATTGAAAATCGTTTAAAGGATAATAGTGACTCATGGTTTTAGGGAATTGGGAAGTAGTATTACTTGCCTGTGGTATTGACTTTTTTATGGGTGATCCGGAATGGTTACCGCATCCAATACGATTGATGGGAAAATGGATTACTCGGGCTGAATCCGTTTTTAGACAATTTCCATATTCCAAGGTTGTGAATGGATTATTATTTTGTATATCTCTTGTAGTATTGACATGGTTTTGTACATATATAGTGCTTTACATTGCTGGAGCGTTGAATCCCATTCTTGAAAAAGCAGGTGAGGTCATTTTATTGTATTATTGTATTTCGATTACCTGCCTTGAAGGTTCAGCCATGAAGGTGTATAATTATCTGAAAATACAGCATATAGAGAAAGCAAAGAAATCGCTTGCATGTATTGTCGGGCGAGATGTTCAGCCCTTATCTGAGGCAGGAGTTGTTTGTGCAACGGTTGAAACGGTTGCAGAAAATTTTGTTGATGGGGTATGTTCTCCATTATTTTTTTATTGCATTGGCGGAGTGCCTTTGGCAATGGCATATAAAATGGTGAATACACTGGATTCAATGGTAGGGTATAAAAATGAAAAATACCTTGAATTTGGTAAAGCATCGGCTCGTATGGATGATGCGGCGAATTATATTCCAGCGCGGATAGCGATTCATATGATTGCTCTGGCCGCACAATTTCTTTCAAAACACGGCTTAATGACGTTAATGTGTGCATACCAAGAAGGGCATAAGCATACCAGCCCAAATTCTGGTTATCCTGAGGCTGCTTTTTCAGGTGCATTGCATATTCGTCTAAGCGGCCCTGCGTTTTATCAAGGCGAACATGTTTATAAACCTTATATTGGCCGTGATGACTATATCCCAAAACCTCTGCATATTAAAATGGCATGTGATATGATGATACTTTCGTCATGGCTATGGATTTTCTGTATATGGATTGGACTTTTGATTTTACAGTAAGCTGTGGATTGACTTGAATTGATTCCTCTGTTAAACAGTACCAATACACGCAACACAGTTCATTAATCGAAACGGTCTCTAACTCCTAACGTTAAAAATCATTTGGAGCGCCGATATGATGTTTGAAGACGATGAAACTCTACGAATGTACGTTGAAGAATGTTTGGAACATTTGTCAGAAATCGAAAACGATTTGTTGGCAATTGAAGAAGCAGGAGCAAATAGTGATGAAGAAATAGTCAACAATGTATTTCGGGCAGCGCATTCTATCAAAGGTGGTGCTGGATTTATGGGTCTCACCACTATTAAAGAACTTGCGCATAATTTAGAAAATGTTCTTGGGTTGATTCGGAGTAAAGAACTGGTACCCGATTCTGAGATCATTAGTGTCTTGCTCAGATCATTTGACCAACTCCGTGAATTAATTTCAAATATTGAAACTAGCAATGATATTGATGTGTCACAACATATCAATTCTCTTATTCAAGTCACGACGTCATCGCTATCAAAAGACG
Organism: Deltaproteobacteria bacterium YD0425bin50; assembly: GCA_002753105.1. GTDB lineage: Bacteria > Desulfobacterota > Desulfobacteria > Desulfobacterales > YD0425bin50 > YD0425bin50. The sequence goes on from PDZT01000570.1 coordinate 2,639, forward strand.
AAAAAGGTAG
>PDZT01000571.1 GCA_002753105.1 Deltaproteobacteria bacterium YD0425bin50
AATTTCTTGGAGTTTTTTTTTTTTTTTAACAATTTTCTTACCAATTTTTATTGCGATATGACTGATTCCCATCTTAATAATCATTAATACCTATAATATTCAGACTTAAACGGTCCCTTTTTATCTATCCCAAGATAATCCGCCTGCTTGTCAGATAATGTATCTAACTTCACCCCAAGCTTCTCTAGATGCAACCTTGCAACTTCTTCGTCGAGCTCTTTAGAAAGCGTATAAACACCAATTGGGTAATTTTTTGTTTTTGTGAACAGTTCAATCTGTGCTAGTACCTGATTGGTAAAGCTGTTCGACATAACAAAACTTGGATGACCAGTTGCATTGCCGAGATTAAACAATCGACCTTCGGATAATAAAATTACTCTGTTCCCATCGGGTTTGGTAATTACATCTACCTGCGGTTTAACGTTTTCCCACTTATATTTTTTCATTGCGGATACTTCTATTTCGGAATCAAAATGACCAATGTTACCTACAATCGCAGCATCTTTCATTTTTAACATATGCTTTTCGGTTATGACATCAAGGCAACCTGTAGCAGTAATAAAAATATCACCAATTTTACATGCTTCTGACATCGGCATAACAGTATAGCCCTCCATTGCTGCCTGCAATGCACAAATCGGGTCAACCTCGGTCACTATTATTCTTGCCCCCTGCCCTTTAAATGCTTGAACAACACCCTTGCCAACATCCCCATATCCGGCAACGACAACAATTTTTCCTGCAATCATCACATCGGTCGCTCGCATAACACCATCTACAGCAGAGTGACGGCACCCGTACAAATTGTCGAACTTAGATTTTGTAACACTATCATTTACATTGATTGCTGGTATTAATAACTCACCTTTTTCGTGCATTTTATAAAGCCGGTGGACACCTGTTGTTGTTTCCTCGCTTACTCCTTTTATTTCTTTTAAAATTCTGTGGAATCTTTTTGGGTCGGCCTTAATAGATTTTTTAAGTTGGTTTAGAATTACTTGCTCTTCTGGTACATTTGTCTTGCGGTTTAATGTACTTGGATCATTTTCTGCCCTTATACCCCAATGGACAAACAAAGTTGCATCTCCCCCATCATCGAGTATTAGATTGGGGCCTTTCCCGTTTCCCCAGTCAAGAGTATAGTCCAAGTATTGCCAATACTGTTCAAGGGTTTCACCCTTAACCGCGAAAAGTGGCGTGCCAGTTTTCGCAATAGCTGCTGCAGCATGGTCCTGTGTAGAATAAATGTTGCAAGATGCCCATCTTACTTTGGCCCCTAGAATTTTTAAAGTTTCGATAAGAACTGCAGTCTGGATAGTCATATGTAAAGATCCGGTTATACGGGCACCAGTTAATGGTTTTTTCTTGCCATATTTGGCGCGTAAGCTCATTAGTCCCGGCATTTCCTTTTCTGCTAGGATGATTTCCTTCCTGCCCCAATCGGCCAACGAAATATCTTTTACAATATATTTTTCCATATTAGTTTTATAAGAATTTTTTTAAATCTTTGTTATGGTCTATTGTATATAATTGGCCACTAAATTCTTCCACACTCTTAGCGCCCATATACGCACCCAGTTTACATGATTGTTCTAATGATTTGTTATGAAATAACCCCGAAATCAACCCTGAACGAAAAGCATCACCAGCACCAGTTGCATCTGTGTACCTTTTAGGTTTATATGCAGGAATTTCTACAATCGAGTCCTTTGTATAGATTGCTGCACCTTTGCTGCCTTTGGTTTCTATGACGGCAGTTAGGCCTAATTCCAATAAATCATTGATTTTTAGATTAAATATCGTTTTAAGCTGTGCTATTTCTGTCTCGTTTCCAATAAATATATTTGAATTTATTATACATTCAAGGAGTAGTGGTTTTTTATAAAAAATTGATAAAACCTGGCTTGGATCAAAGATTACTATTCCATTTTTATTGAATTTTCTGAATTCTTTTATCATGTTTCTGGTACTAATACCTGTGCCAGGTGAGAATATTGCTACTTTTACGGATTTAATATCACTAGCAGAAAGTGTTTCTAAAAGTGAGGTTTTTTCAATCCATTTTCCATAGGCATTTGGTTGCCATATTCCGATTTGCTGTTTTGCTTTGTCCGAAATCGAGTAAAACACTGCACTATATTCATCCAGCTTTTCCACAACTTTTACTACAACCCCATTTTTTTCGAGGTGCTCCTGATAATCGGGGGTAAAATCTTTACCAGCGAGAGAAAAAATTATTGGCTTTTCTTTTAAAAGCCCCAACCCATAAGCAATATTACCAGCAGTTCCACCATAATATTCTTTTTTGCTATTGGCAGTAAACATTAGATTTATATTATCAATAGCACCGTCACGAAGGGGAATTTCACGCTTTATATCACCATGGACTTCGAATAAGACATCCAGTGCGACAGAACCAACGACAAGAATTTTATTTATCATACCTAAATAAATCAAAATTTAATTGCTACACTGCTGATTATACCTTAAATTAGGTTCTTGTAACTGCCGACCATTTTGCTGTGCCATATTTCTCGCGTATTACTGATCCTTTTGGATCTAAAACATGCTCCTTTGCCGTTAGCGAGAGATACGAAAGTGTTTGGTCTGGAATGACTTCTGGGTTAATGAATAAAGTTTTGAT
>PDZT01000572.1 GCA_002753105.1 Deltaproteobacteria bacterium YD0425bin50
TATACCAAATAACTTTACGTGGCATTTCTGTTTTAGTGGAAACCAAGTTCCATTTTTTGTTTATTTCATCATAATAGAGGGTCCGAATTTCATATACGATTTCTTTAATATCATTTTCCTTATCCTTATTTTTTTCCCTTTTCTTTTTAATTTTTTCTCTCTCTTCATTAAGTAATGATGATATGACACTTTTATTTTTATTGTTATCGGTTTGTTCATCATATCGTTCATCATAAAACTTAACCGGAATATAATAGCAAACAACGGTAAACTGGTGTAAATTTTCAAGATTAAATATTTTAGTTATATTGTGTATGACAGTAGAATGCTTAATTTCGTTTCCTTTCTTATTTACTTCAATTAATTCTTTTTCTTGGAACAAATTGTTTTCCTTTAATAAATTTTCATAAAGCTTAAAATCAGGAGTTTTTTTTTGTATTAATTCTACAAGTTCGTTAATTGAGGAGGTAATAAAATCTTTATGTTCCAACTTTGCGACTTTTTTTCCGTTATAATACAATTCGTTTTTATATTCGCTAGGTTTGGTCATAGATTGTGACAAGGTTTCCTCATATGTTAAGGAAATCCCCACTTTTTCGCTTATTGATGCACATGCGTTGAGCAAAACTATACAAAACATTATGATTAAATTGATAACTCTTATATTTCGAAGCATAATTTTTCTCCTTATTTCATATGTGTAATTGTTGATTTGGCTTTATCTTCAATCATTATAGTAAAAATAGCAAAAAAACTAGCAAACCAAAATAAATTCCTAAGCATACTACCTCCTTGATGATGTTTGTCATAATACGTATTGAGTGTTCAATATGAGTTATGGGTGCATTAAAAACATAATAACGTAATAATATATGGATAGAAAAAGAAGAGAATTTGTGAAAATCTATAGCGAAATTTTTTAATTTATTGAAAGTATAATAGGGGATAAGATGATAAAAATTAGCTGAACTAAACTGGCTAAAATTGGAAAAGAGTATAAGATAGGTCTGAGCTGAGCTGAGCTGAGCTGAGCGTGATGTATGAAAATGAATTTGTCAAGTCATTTTTTATTTTTGTTCTCATATTGACAGCCTTATTTTATAAGTCTCTTGTGTTCGGAATGTAAAAATATTGTTGATATAAATTGGAAGAATTCTATAGACAGAATCTTGTTTATTATGAAATAAAGCTGTTGTCAATATGTAAATCAGAAGCTAACCTGATGTTTTTTTACTAGTTTATCTAGTAGTTTTTATTATTCATGACAAATTCGTGGTTAACACTTTAGAAAGTCTTAAAATACCCGTTTCATGTACTAAGTACACAGAACGCTAAATATGCATCCGATTTGCATCCAGAAATAGAAACGTATTTACCCGTTTCAAAATGATTTTATGAAATAGAGAACCAGACTTTTTCCAAGAATGGGGTTCAGCAACCAATCCAACCATGCTGTGATTTTAGGTTTTTTAATCATCTCCCATACAAGGAAGTGATGATATAACTTAATAATGAACCTATTTGTGCGATTTAGACCCAAAAGACATTTTAACCACCAATAAGGTGTATGAAAACTATGTGCATAATGAACATGAGTTAGGGTTAAGCCTTTCGTTTTAAAAAGGCTTATAATGGATTGTTGCGTATAAATGCGGATGTGTCCTCCCGGAGAATGAAAATAGGCATAAGATAATTTCCAGCAAATACATTCAGGATAATAACGGGGAACACTGATAACTAAAATACATCCGGGTTTAAGAACGCGAATTAATTCACAAGCTGCTTGATTATCATCAGCAATATGCTCCAAGACTTCAGAACAAATCACCATGTCAAACGTATGATCTTTAAATGGAAGATGGGTGATATCTGCTGAAGATAATGCCCAACTGGTAATTGAATGGGGTTCAAGTTCCTGATGAAAGGTTAATCGATGCTGAGTTTCATAAAGATCATTGATGTTTGCATCTGCACCAACGATCAGATTTGCTTTATCCTGATCATAGACTGCACAGGTATGGCGCCCTTGTCCACAACCAATATCTAAAATGCAATCACCACGCTTGATGTTTAAGCGTCCAAAATCTACGGTAATCAACGAGTGCCCTCATGGAAGTTACGAATCACATGACGATAATAGGAAACCGTATTTATAGCTGCTTTTTCCCATGTAAGATGGTTGACAATTCTTTGATAACCGCATTTTCCAAGTGTTTCAGCGTATGCTGGATTGGATAACAGGTCCATAATGGCTTGAGTCAGCGCATTGACATCTTTTGGAGGAACAAGAAACGCGCATTTTCCAGCAACTTCAGGCAAAGCGCCGCCAGTTGTGCAGATCACCGGAATACCACAAGCCATTGCTTCACCAACCGGCAGCCCAAATCCTTCATATACTGAAGGTACAACGGCGATGCTGGCAAGTGCATATTGACGAACATATTCTTCATGCGAGATATATCCTGTAAAGGTTACGTATTTCCCAATATGCAATTGCTTGATCAATCGATCAATACCGCTATCCTTTTTAAGCGTTCCCACAACAATAAGATGGATATGCCTTAATTTTGCAATAGTTGCTATCGCCTGTAAGAGATAATAAAGGCCTTTTAAAGGGGTAACAGCACTATTGGTAACA
>PDZT01000096.1 GCA_002753105.1 Deltaproteobacteria bacterium YD0425bin50
TTGATTTTATTGACGCGCCTGACACGACTTGAACGTGCTACCTACGGATTAGAAGTCCGTTGCTCTATCCAGCTGAGCTACAGGCGCTCTTGACTTAAAGAATAAATTTGTATAGCAATTTTTTTTATATTTGTACACAAAAAAATGATGAGTCATCAAGGAATAAAATGGAAATATTTACTTCGGATAATGATACGGTAGAAATCGATTATAATCAGAATAATATGGGATTAGATTTTCAAAATGAAGTGCTGGAACAAGAAAAGGTAAAAACATGTCCTACTGAATGCAAGTCTCTCGTTAAATTCGATCCGTTACAAAAATATTTAGCTGAAATAAGCCAATATAAGTTACTTACTCGTGAACAAGAAAGAGAATTAGGTGTACTTATTCAAAATAATAATGATACTGATGCTGCGTTTACGCTTGTAACAGCAAATTTAAGGCTTGTTGTAAAAATTGCAATGGATTTTCAGCGTATCTGGATGCAAAATTTGTTAGATTTAATTCAGGAAGGTAATATTGGATTAATGTATGCAGTAAAAAAATTTGACCCTTATAAAAATGTTAAATTTTCATATTATGCGTCTTTTTGGATTAAAGCATATATTTTAAAATTTATTATGGATAATTGGCGGTTAGTCAAAATCGGAACAACTCAAGGCCAACGAAAACTTTTTTATAAACTAAATAAGGAAAAACAAAAATTAATTGAAAAAGGATTTGATCCTGAACCCAAATTACTTTCAGAACGACTTGGGGTCACAGAAAAAGAAATTGTTGATATGAATCAGAGGTTAGATAGTTGGGATATTTCATTGGATACCCCAGTCACTGAAGATTCAGAAACAAAACCAATTGATTTTTTAGGTGATTCAACTGATTCAATTGAAGATCAGCTAGGTCAAAAACAAATTGAAAAGATTTTACATGATAAACTTGATGACTTTAAAAAAACACTAAGCCGAAGAGAACTTGAAATCTTCAATGAGCGCATATTCTCAGATGAACCCTTAACCCTTCAACAGTTTGGTGAAAAATACAATATTACACGGGAACGAGTTCGTCAGGTTGAACAAAACATCAATAAAAAATTACAACTTTTTTTTAAAAAAGAATTGCCCGATTACCATTTATACAAATATAGTGGGCGGAAATCCAATTCATCACTTTGAATCTACTGATTATTAACCAACATAGAGGAAGGATAATTTAGCAAATGAAACACAGGTTATTTCAATGGCTTATTTTAATTGCAATTTTTGAACTATGGGGATGTATGTCTAATCCCGCAGTTCAAAAAATAACACAGACAGATAAGGAGGAATCCCTTGATGTATATAATGAACCATTAGAATATAGTTTAAAATATTATTATTTTACCGAATCTCAGCTTCAAAGTAAAAAAGGAAATATTGATAAAGCCATTGTATTTATTGATAAAGCTATTCAAATTGATCCTAATTCAATTTTTTTACAAAAAGAAAAAGCCTTTTTGTATTTACGTCAAAAGAAACATGAAGATGCTTTAAGTCTTTTGGAAGCAATTATTCAAAAAGACCCAAAAAATATTGAAGCTATAGAAATAACAGCGAATTTAAAGCAGGTTCTCAAACAAGACCCTATACAAATCGCAGCATTGTATGAAAAGGTCATTCAACTCGATCCCCAAAAGGAAAATGTCTATCTCTTGTTAGGTGAAATTTATATAAGGGCAGATGAGTTGGATAAGGCAATGGTGATTTATAAGAAATTAGTTAAATATTTTCCTGAATCCTATGCTGGTTATTATTATCTGGGTAAAATCTATGCACAACAAAATCAATTTCAAGAAGCTGAAAAAGCATTTTTAAAAACACTTGAGCTTGAAGAAAATTTAGAAGCTCCTCATTTTGACTTAATTGAAATCTATAAAGCCCAGAATCTAACACCAAAAGTGATTCAGGAATATCAAACTATTATTAATCTCAATTCGAATAACTATGTGGCAAAAGCTGAATTAGCCTGCTGGTATTCTTTTCTGAATGAAACTCAAAAAGCTTCTGAAATTTTTGATAAACTGGGTAAGGAAATTAATGAAAATCCAAGTATGATAAATAAGATGATTCAATATTATTTGAGTCAAAAACGCTTTGATGAAGCGATGAATGTTTTTGAAAACATGCTTGAGGTTAATCCATCAAATTCAGAAATTCACTTTGCAATTGCATTAACGTTTGATGGTATGGATCAAAAAGAAAAAGCCATAGATCATTTGTCAAAAGTAAAATCAACTTCTATTAACTATCAGCGCGCAGTAATTCATCAGGCTTTATTATATAAAGAAATTGGAAAAAATGACAAGGCCATTCATTTACTTGAAAAAATAGCTCAAAATTATGAAGCTGATACTGATATGATCATATTTCTCAGTTCTCTTTATGAAGAAGAAAACCAGTATGAAAAAGCAGAAACGCTTTTGGCAGATATGATAGAAAAAGATGCTGAAAACACCAAACTTCACTTTCGATTAGGTGTGTTATATGACAAATGGAAGAAGCCAGATTTGTTTGAAAAACATATGAAATTGGTCATTCAACTCGATCCAGAAGATTCAAATGCGTTAAACTATCTTGGCTATTCTTATGCTGATGCAGGAGTTAATTTAGACGAAGCTCAACGTTTAATTGAAAAAGCACTAGAACATAAACCAAATGATGGATATATTACAGATAGTCTCGGTTGGGTATTCTATAAAAAAGGAGATTATCAAAAAGCAGTTGAACAGTTGAAAAAAGCAGTTCAATTGATTCCTGATGATCCCATTTTATTAGAACATCTTGGAGACGCTTACTTAAAAATGGATCAAATTGAAGATGCTCGAAAATGTTATCAAAAAGCCATTGAACACAAAAAAGAAGACGTAGATCAACTGCATAAAAAAATTAACCAACTCACCAAGATAGAGCAATAACTCAGTATGCAGAAAATTTTTGTCCATATCATTTTTATCTTGATCATTATTGGTGAAATAATGCTGCTACATGGATGTAGTTATGTGAAAACGCATTGCATCCTTACAAAGATATCCATAGAAGCTAAACATATTATTGATCATTTATACAGCATCAATCATGATCTAAAAACCCTGAAAGGGATTGGCACCATCACGATTCATACAAAACAAATGCACTTCAAAGCCCGTGCCGCATGGAATATTATGTTTCCAGATAAAATTCGTATTTCAATAGTGGATTTTTATGGTCAACCGATTGAAACCATTGCAAGTGATGGCAAGTATTTATATGTTCTGTCGCATAAAAATACGCATTCGTTTTACAAAAAACGCTCTTTAAGTCTTAACCTTGAAGGCATCATCTCAATTCCATTAACCTCAACAGAACTAATCACCATTTTAGCTGGAACCATGCCTTCATGGATTTTTGATACGGCTACCATAGAAAAAAATAATAACACGTTGCTTCTGGGTAGATATTGGGATGACCAACACTTGAAAGTCAATTTAACGATTGACAGATTCATTCATAATTATAGTGTGTTAGAAAATTTTTCCGATACACTATATCAGGTTTCTTATAAAGACACGACTCCTGCGGATAACTTTCGAATTCCCAAATCAATTTATATTGATTCTCAAGAACATGGATATCTTGATATTCATGTAGATCGATTCTGGGTAAATACACCCATTTCACAAGATGTATTTGTTATTATGCCTACGAATTAATCTTAAAATCTATAGAGTATAACTCTTATTTTTATAAAGCCGCTAGCAAACGATCATGAATATGATCAAAACCACCATTTGACATAATCAGAATTAAATCTCCCGGTCGTGCCTCTTTACATACAAAATGAATAATCTGATCTGTATCTTCAAAAAAATGGGCATCTTTTCCCTGCTGTCGAATATCCATCACAAGCTGTTCAGATGAAAAACGCATGGTTGATGGAATTTTTTCCAAGAGCGGTGGTTTACGAATGCATACCATATCCGCTTGTAAAAAAGCATCTGGATAACTATGTTGAAATACATCCCGCATACTTGTATTGGTACGGGGTTCAAACACAGCAATCACCCTGCCTTTACTGTAAAAAGGCTTCACCGCTTTGATGGTTTCACGAACAGCAGTGGGATGATGTGCAAAATCATCCATCACAGTAATCCCGTTTTTTTCTCCGCGAACCTCTTGTCGCCGTTTGACGCCTTTAAATGTTTCCAGAGCAGTGGCCATAACCTGATTTGGAATCTGAAGCGCATGACTTGCCGCAATCACAGCAGTGGCATTGAGCAAATTGTGCTCTCCCATCATCCGGGTACGAAATGTTCCAAAATGGTTTCCATCCTTGAGTATGGAAAATAATGACCAAGGCGGCTGAAATTGGATTTCGGTCAATTGCCATATAGCGTCTGAAGTTGTGCCGTATCCATGCACCATACAAGATGCTTTGGATCGTAATTCAGTAATATTCGAATCTGCTTCATATGAAATCAGTAGGGAATCTGATGATAACCCCTGAATGAGCTTTGCAAATGTATCTTTGATATGATCAATATCCTTGTAAATATCAGCATGATCAAATTCAATGCTTGTTAATAGCGTAATTGCTGGTTTATAGTGAAAAAATTTTGCCGCTTTATCAAAAAAAGCAGTATCATATTCATCACCTTCAATGACCATATAATTGCCTTTGCCAAGACGGTAATTGCTGTTAAAATTATTAGCAATCCCCCCTACCATCAGGGATGGGTCTAAGTTGGCAACATCAAGAACCCATGCCATCAGCGCAGTAGTGGTGGTTTTTCCATGAGTTCCTGTAATCAAGATCGTTTGTTTTTGTTTGGCAATAAAATGATTAAGCGCCTGCGGCATTGAACAAAAATGCAGCCCCAGTTGGTTCATCATGACAACTTCTGGATTGGTTTTAAAGACAGCATTACCTATAACAACTAAGTCAGGTCGGTTTTTCAGGTTATCTTCATGAAATCCATCCTGAAGCGTAATCCCCTGTTGAATCAGAAAATCACTCATCGGCGGATACACCTTTTGATCCGACCCAGTAACATGATACCCATAGGCTTTCAGCATACAGGCAAGTGCTGCCATAGCTGTTCCACATATTGCAATGAGATGAATGTGTTTCACATCATTCGGTATTGAATTTTTTTGCATATCTATATCTATATTCGTTGACATTCGTATTATAATTTCTCCATAACCGTTTGAAATGTTGTTAATGTTGTTGCAATATCTTCATCTGAATGGGCTGTAGAAACAAATCCTGCTTCAAATTGAGAAGGAGCAAGATAGATTCCAAGACTTAACATTGAAGTATAATACGATTTAAACATAGCTAAATTTGAGGTTTTTGCCTCTTTAAAATTAGTAATCGGTTGATCAGTAAAAAATAAACCAAACATAGAGCCTACACAAGAGGCTGTTGCTTTTTTTCCGGTTTTAGTAATGAGTTGAGTCATACCTTGAACAAGATGTTCCGTTTTTTTAGATAACTCTGCATATGGATTGGTAGTGTGTAGCGTTTTTAATGTAGCAATGCCAGCAGCCATAGCAACAGGATTTCCCGAAAGTGTACCAGCCTGATAAACCTGACCTTGCGGTGCAACCATTTCCATAATGTGTTTTTTGCCACCATATGCCCCAACCGGTAATCCGCCGCCAATAATTTTCCCCAAGCAGGTTATGTCTGGATCGATGTTGTATAATTCTTGAGCACCGCCATAAGATACGCGGAAACCCGTCATCACCTCATCAAAAATCAATAGTGTTCCATGGCTTTTGGTTATATCTCGTAAATACTTTAAAAATTCAGGTTTAGGTAAAACCAGTCCCATATTACCAGCTACCGGTTCGACGATAATCGCGGCAATAGATTTACCTTTTTTGGACATGAGGGTTTCAACTGCCTGAATATCATTATACGGCAAAGAAATAGTATGGGCAACAATCGATTCTGGAATACCGGGACTTCCGGGTATTGCAAGCGTGGCAACGCCTGAACCTGCATCTACAAGTAACGTATCTGCATGACCATGATAACATCCATCAAATTTAATGATGGTGTCACGATTTGTAAATGCACGGGCAAGTCGAATGGCACTCATTGTTGCTTCGGTACCGGAATTGACCATACGAACCATATCAATCGATGGTACTGCATCAATAATCAACTGCGCAAGTTCAATTTCTAAATCAATTGGTGCGCCGAAGCTCAGACCTCTTGATAAAACGTTTTCAACAGCGTCAATAACTTGTGGATGTCGGTGGCCGAGAATCATTGGCCCCCAAGACCCAACATAATCGATATAAGCATGACCATCCACATCATATATTCGAGAACCTTCTGCTCGTTCAATAAACAGGGGATATGTCCCAACAGAACGACAAGCCCGTACAGGACTATTGACACCACCGGGTATGAGTTTACAAGCTCGTTCATAGAGCATTTCTGAATTTGTTTTTTTCATTATTTATTCCTTAAGTGTTCATGGATTAAACATTTTTATAAAGTTGTTATCATTCGCAGTTCTGGAAGCATAATATTTTCAACAAGGAGACGTTGAGCTTCAAAATCAGAGCTGTTTTGTATCTCCCCTAAGTGAATCATGTCTCCAAATCGAAGTAAGACTTTAGAAAATGGTTTGGGAATCATAAACCTATCCCAACTGTTCGCATACCAAGCCTGATCCGCAGATGTGTAAAAAGGAACAATAACTGCGTTGGTTTGTTGAGCTAAGCGGATCAAACCGGCTTTTACTTTTCCGGCTGGTCCTCTTGGACCGTCAACGATGTGTGCTCCTAGTCCATTTTGTGTTAGCTTTTCAATCATTATTCGCAGGGCTTCTCCGCCTTCTTTTGAAGACGATCCTCTTACCGGGTCCCAACCCGATCGCATGGCCACACCAGCGATAAGATCACCATCAGTACTTTTACTGATCATTAGAGGCGGACAGTATGCTTTGTAATTTCGGAAATAATGAATCGCACTAAAGAACTGCTGATGCCAAACACATAACAGTACTTTACCTCCCTGATTCAAATAATCCATCCATGGCTGTTCATTTTCAACTGTAAGACGAAATGTTCCTGAGTATAGTCTAATCATTCGATAAACCACAGTTAAAAATGTACTTGATAATGTCAATTGTTTAATTTTGGGGTGCATATTCTTCAATTCTCCTTATTGGTTGATCTGAGTTTAGTTGATTATGTAAACCGTAACCTTCTTATTAAAATCGTTTTTGATAAAAGTGGCAATAGGGCTGTTTGCCAGTTTTCTGATAGTAAAGCTGATGATAACCTTCCGCTTTCCAGAACATGTCTGCCTTAATCAGCTTTGTAGTCGCTTTATAACCGTTTTGCTTCAAAAGCATGATCAGTTTTTCGGAAATTTGTCTTTGTTCGTCATTCACATAAAAAATTGCTGACATATATTGTTCACCTATATCAGGTCCCTGCCGATTAACCTGAGTGGGATCATGGATTTCAAAAAAAAGCCGAGCCAATTTTTCAAAATCTGTTTGAGTCGGATCATAAACGACCTCCGCAGTTTCAATGTGTCCTGTCCCTCCGTTACAAACCTGTTTATAGGTAGGATGCTGAATATGTCCTCCCATATATCCCACTTGTGTTGAAATCACCCCTTTCTCTTTTTGAAAAAAATGTTCAACTCCCCAGAAACATCCTCCTGCAAAATAAGTTTTTTCAGTTTTGTTTTTCTCTGAAGCAGCCGTAAAGTTCAACGAAATCGAATTGACGCAATGGCGAATATTTTTTGGAGTCAGCTTTTCACCTGAAAATACATGTCCTAAATGTGCTCCACAATTAGCGCATACTATTTCAGTACGAATGCCGTCTGCATCAGTAAATCGTTTAACTGCCCCCGGTATTTCATCATCAAAGCTTGGCCATCCGCATCCAGAATCAAATTTATCTGCAGAACGGTATAACGGAGCATTGCAGCGTTTGCAGATATAGACTCCGGTTTCATTATGCTGATCATATTTACCTGAAAATGGCATTTCAGTACCTTTACCAATGATCACTTTTTCTTCTTCCAAAGTGAGTTTGTTGTAATTCATTGCGTTATTTTCTCCAAAGCACGAAATGTAGCTGATTAAAAAAAAGACTGATACAAGGATGAATACCAGATATTTTTTTACATTGGCGGTTAAGTTAAGTTGATTCATATTATCCAAATAAATTTTGAAATTAAATGAGTTTGTATCAATTTGCACTAGGGTGCGTAGCCTTTAGACTTCAGGTTTACTTCCTTGGCAATATCAGAGAGAATGACAGATGCCTGTTCAAACTCCAGATTATAAATTAATTGTTCGATTGATGTTAAGGATTCTAAATTGGCAACACTGAAGAGAGATTTTAATTTAGCAATAGCATCAATAGCTGAACCATTATTTTCCTTAAGAAATTCAGACAATTCGGCGACAACCTGTTTTATTTTAGCCCAATCCATAGGTTGATCATGATGTTGAAAAAAGGATTTTTTTGTATTGATCTTCTCATTTTTTGCCATCCACTCTTCTAATGCACGGACTAAAATTCCTGTCTCTGCTATCAATTGATCAGCTAAATGTTTATATTCTTCCTGTCTATCATGCTTAATTGCTAATTCTAATTCACTTGCAACTTTAAAAATGCCATTCGCTGAAATATTTCCTGTAATCCCCTTAAGTGAATGGACAGTTCGTCCGGCTGCATCGAAATGATGGGTTTCTATCAAATGTTTTATTTCATCTGACATTAAGCAATATTTATGCTTAAAATCCAAAAGAAATTGTCTATACAACCGCTTATTGCCACCGATTCGATTTAACCCTGCCGCTATATCTATTCCAGCGAGATTTTCAGGAAGATCAGCACTCTTATCCTTTTCTTTCGCTTGATCATGTATCATCAAAGCGCCTGCATCAGCAATTCTTTTTTTAGGCTTAATCCATCTTTTAAGGGCTGAAAATAACTCTGCCGGATCAATTGGCTTGGCGATATAGTCATCCATTCCTGCATTCAAACAGTCTTCTCTGGCTCCGCTTATGGCATGAGCAGTCATTGCTATAATGGGTAACTCTTTAAATTTTTCATTTTTCTTTATCAAGGATGAAGCTTCATATCCGCTCATTACAGGCAGTTGTACATCCATAAACACAAGATCATATTGTTTTCTGGTTACAGCATCGATAGCTTCTTTACCGTTATTCGCTATTTCTACAACCATTCCGACACCCATCAATAGCTCTGTTGCTAATTGTTGATTTAATAAATTATCCTCAACGAGAAGAATTCTTGAATGTTTAATCCCGTCCATATTTTCTAAAGAAGATTCCGCAATACGCTTCTGTTTTGTATCGGATGGCGTTTCACGTCCGAATAGTTCCATAATCGTATTAAACATGAGCGAAATATTAAACGGTTTCATCAGACAGGATTTTATCCCAACTTTCTCAGCTTGTTTGACCACTTCATCCCGTCCAAAGGCTGTTATCATGATAATGATGGGAAAAGGATTAAGAAGATGAGCATTATTTTTGATCCGCCTTGACGTTTCAATTCCATCCATGTTAGGCATTAAGTAATCCATCAGCACAAGTTGATAAGGCCTGCTCTCAGAAGCTGATTTATTCAGTTCCTGTATCGCTTTTTCGCCTGAATCCACTGAATACACATTAAACCCTAGTGAGCTTAGCTGTTTCTCATATATCTCTAAAGACGTTTTATTATCATCAACGATCAATACGTTGAATCCTTTCATATCTGATGGAATGCTGTACCCTTTGGTTTGTCCCATGGGTTTATAGGAAAAATGTACTGTAAAAGAAAAAGTACTTCCCTTTCCGATCTCGCTGGTAACTCTGATTTCACCTTCCATCAATTCCACCAGACGTTTGGATATACTCAAACCAAGCCCTGTTCCTCCAAACTTACGTGTTACTGAACCGTCTGCCTGAGAAAATGGAGTAAACAATTTTGCCATTTGTTCATCAGTCATTCCAATACCTGTATCTGTAACGGAAAACGTAAGCTGGCAGTGATGATGATCAGCATCATCATTTTTTCCTATCATCTGGGTTTTGAGTAAAACATGACCTGAGTCTGTAAATTTAACGGCATTGTTGGTGAGATTGATCAAAATCTGGCCTAAACGCAGCGGGTCACCGATTAACATGATGGGCACATCATTTCCTATCGTGCTCATAATCTCAATTTCCTTTTCCGCTGCTTTTACAGAAACAGTATTGACAACACTATCCATAACATCCTGAAGGTTAAAAGTAATAGATTCCATCTCTAGTTTACCCGCTTCTATCTTTGAAAAATCAAGGATGTCGTTAATAATCCCCAGTAGAGATTTAGCAGATGATTCTATTTTTAGAAGGTAATCATGTTGTTTAGGAGTAAGTTCAGTTTTTAAGGCAAGTCCGGAAAAGCCGATTACCGCATTCATTGGCGTTCGGATTTCATGACTCATATTCGCCAGAAATTCATTCTTCGCCTTAGTGGCAGCTTCAGCAGACTCCTTGGCAAGTTTTAAATCTGCAATCCGTTTTCGTTCAGTGATATCTTCCAGCATACCGTCATAAAATATCACGTTGCCATTCTTATCT
Organism: Deltaproteobacteria bacterium YD0425bin50; assembly: GCA_002753105.1. Taxonomy (GTDB): domain Bacteria; phylum Desulfobacterota; class Desulfobacteria; order Desulfobacterales; family YD0425bin50; genus YD0425bin50. The sequence continues at coordinate 10,640 of PDZT01000096.1, forward strand.
TTGACGGCTTGGGCATTTAATGAAACATCAATGATACTGTTATCCTTGCAAAAAGCCTTAAATTCAATATTCTTCACATAGCCGTCACTATTCAAAGAAGTAATAATTTCAGCTCGTTTTGCTGGATCAGCATAAAAATCCTGCGATAAATCATTGATGGCAAGAAGCAGTTCCTCTGTAGAAGCATAATTAAGGATTCGGGCTAAAGCTGGATTGGCAATGAGAATTTTCCCGCTAGGGGTGGTTCGGAATATGCCTTCCATCGCATTATTGAAAATTCCACGATACTTTTCTTCGGCAATTTTCAGCTCATCTATCTGTTCTGTTATGGTTTCCCCCATTTTTTTTAGGATTTTCACAAAAGGATCGAATTCAATAACAGGTCTATGGCCAACAGAAAAACTGTAATTGCCTAATGTATAGGAATGGACGATTGCATTGAGATCCGCAAGGGGTTTTTTAAAAAAAAGGCGTAATAAAAATCCTGTTGCACAGCTTATCGTAATCAGGACAGTGATCAACGTCATAATACAATACATCAGAAGATGATAGCTGTTTTCTCTATAAAGCCGGGTGGTAAAGCTAATATCAATTTGACCTAAGAGGATATTTGGATAACTGATTTCTCCTGATTTTTCGATGACCTGCAACTTTTCTTTTTTATCAATAGATAAGATAGTAATTCCTTTAGAATCCTTGATAACCAACTTTGCTACTAAATCGTTTTTAGCAAAAGCTGCTCCTATTCCCTCCACTGCTTTGCGATTCATCTGCCAGAAAGGTTCTTTTAAAGCCTCAATCAGATAATTCAAGGATTCTTCCGCTCCTTGATTCAATTGGGACATGGACTCCCGTGTTTTAAAGATATAAATCGAAAAAATGGCTAATGAGGTTACAGCTAAAATCACCAAAAAAAGACTAATAATCAGTGTTTGGGAGATAGAATGCCGAAATATAAGTTTCATGGGATTTGTTTCTATTCCAAAGTCGTCTTGATTAAAAGCTTTTCATACTGTTTTTTAAATTCATTTTTTGTAAATTCATCATAAAAAGGGCTGAAACAGTCGAAATAGCGCTGAGTAGAAATTTCTTTTTTTAAAATGGTATTGATTTTACCAATCATTGCTTTACCCCAGTCATTTTTCGGGCAGACAATGTAAAGTACTAGATAATCCTGCTTTTCATCGAGTTGAAGTGCCATAATTTTATCTTCCACACCTTGCTTTTGAGCAGCTAACTTTAAAGCAAAATACCCGCCGATTGTGTAGTCAATACGTTTATCGATTAGCAGGTTTATCTGTTGATCCACGATCTCCGATGAATAGGTGGCGGATACATGCGGATCATTTTCATGAGCTTTGATGATGGAATCAATTTCTGGCCCAAAGCTTCGGCCTGAAGGATATCCAAATTTTAATTTTGTGTTCTTCAACATATCCCCGAGTGATACCATAGCTTTCCCACCAAAATCAGCTTGGTCTGTTTTTCTGATAAATATATGGATTGGCGGAACAATGGCTTGTGGGATGGAATAATAAGCGAATTTTTCACGTTCAGGATTTTTGGATATCGATGCATTGCAAAACAACCCCTGATTTTTGAGATTTTCTAGTATTCGTTCAAGATTACTGCTCAACCGCTGATGAGTGTATTCCGGAATATTTTCAAAAATAATGCTC
>PDZT01000573.1 GCA_002753105.1 Deltaproteobacteria bacterium YD0425bin50
GTTGACGGATTAGCATTAAGTTTTACCCATACTTCAATTGTAAAAGGAGTATTGAAATCAGTTATATTGGAATCAGGTATAGACACATAATCATTGCTTCCATCAAAACTCATGGCATTGCCTACAACACCTGCGGAAGTCGTAGCGCCATTGTAAATTGTACCATTGTTTCCGCGGCCCGAAGTATCTGTTACGGTGAGTCCATTGATAGTGTCAAAAGTCCAAATAGCCGCAACATCCAAACCTATAGAATGCATAATACTACTACTGAATTGAAGTCCTTTTGATATTCTTGCCTTATCCCTGGCATTATTTGTATTAACAACAACCAAGCCCGTGAGGCCTCCGATGATTGCGATGACAACAAGCAATTCTACTAACGTGAAACCTTTTTTACTTTTGTACGTATTGATGTCTTGGAAGACCTTGTGCATAGTGCTGTTGGATTTGGGAAGAGGTAAGGGAATTTGAATAAATATGAACCTCATCAATCATCCCATTTAAAGAAGGGTATGAAACATTTCCCCCAATAAGAAGGTTACTAAAACCAGTAGTAACTACATTAATTCCTGTAATTTTCAACTGGCGAGTTTTATTGCCATTAACGTAAAAAATCATATCATCACCGGCCTTTACTCCAGCTATGTGATACCATTGATTTTCCTGGAATTCAAACGCGCTATAAATCCCTGCCCAACCGCTCCAAGAAGAATCGCCCAGAAAGCCAGGACCCGGAATCCTAAAAAGAAAATATAGTGTTTTTTGTCCCGCCCAACCCCGATGATAAATTTTGTATAAACCATTACCTATCAAGTCTTCGTTGGTAGACCAATTATTTGCTTTTAACCATAAATCTATTGTGAAATCTCCTGTAATTTTTAAATTACTGCCATTTCCGCAATTTACATAATCTTCCACGCCATCAAAGCTCATTGCTTTCCCCGCTACGCCCGTTGTAGTTGTCGCATGGTTAACAATCGTACAGTTATTCCCGCCGCCCGACGTATCTGCTATCGTACCTCCGTTAATGGTATCAAAACTCCATATGCCTACAGCATCCAAGCCGATGCTGTGCATAATACTGCTGCTGAACTGCTGTCCTTTTGATATCCTGGCTTTTTCTCTGGCATTATTCACATTAACAATAACCAAACCCGTGAGGGTTCCCATGATTGCAATAACGACAAGAAGTTCTACTAGTGTGAAACCTTTTTTACTTTTGTACATATTGATGTCTTGGAAGGCCTTGTGCATAGTGTTGTTGGATTTGAGAGGCGGATAAGGTTGTATTGTAAACACGGACCTCATCAATCATGCCAAGCGAATAATCAGTACCGTTCCTTCCTATATACACAACGGCCGTATTAGTTGTCTTGCTCAAGTATGGACTAGATTGCTTTGCTGAATCTAGCTTTCCGTTTATATAAAATTCTACCTGAAAACCCTCTGCAGGAGTCTTCCAATCAACAACCCATGCCAAATGATTCCAGCCGCTTCCTACAGAACCGTCTGATGGCAAGGCAGGATAGCTAACTCCATCATAAATCTGCAAAATCATTTTATTACTCGTATTTATCATTACCTGATTCCACATAGTCCCGCCTTTTCTTATAACGCTATTTGATCTACCCGGGGTAAAATTAACCCAGGCCTCAAACGTTGCCTTTTCGGTAAGATTTAAACTGCCACTATTGGGAATTTGCACCCAATCATCCATTCCGTCAAAACTTAAGGCCTTACCCGCAATGCCCGTTGCACTTGTAGCATGGTTATAAATCATTCCATTGTTCCCGCTGCCCGATGTATCGGGTACACTAACCCCTGTTATATTATCAAAAGTCCATATGCCTACCGCTTCCAAACCGATGCCATGCATAATGCTGCTGCTGAACTGCTGCCCCTTTGATATCCTGGCTTTTTCCCTGGCACTGTTTGTATTAACTAAAACTAATCCTGTAAGCAAACCAATGATTGCTATTGCTACCAATAGCTCAATTAACGTAAATGATTTTGTTGTTTTACTTTTGTACATATTGATGTCTTGGAAGGCCTTGTGCATAGTGCTGTTGGATTTGACCCAGGGTGAGGGCGGATTTATAAATGCGGACTTCATCCATTAAACCATAAAATTGCCAATTACTATTCCAGGCCTGATACGAACCAATATAAAGATCTGCATTTATTGTATCGTTGGTTATATTTGGCGTAGGTATTGTTTCTATAAATTTTCCATCAACATAAAATGATACTGTTCTATTAATCGTATCAGCAACAACTACGTAATGGAAAAACCTGTTAAGGACAACTGGAAGGTTATTAGTCGTATAAATATTAACGTTCTGCGCCCCATTATAATACTGAAAAAAACCCTTATTTTGATAAATCATTAACCAATAAAATCCAGGAAATCCCTGACCCCTCCTGTTAAGAAGCGTTGCTCCGTTGGAAAAACGCCCATTACCATTAATCCACATTTCAAATGTAAGATTAGATCCTGAATAACTCAATTTATTATTACTTCCCGCGTTTACATAATCGTCTGTTCCATCAAAACTCAAGGCACTACCAACAACGCCTACTGAAGTCGTAGCTCCATTATTAATTATACCATTATTATTAT
>PDZT01000574.1 GCA_002753105.1 Deltaproteobacteria bacterium YD0425bin50
ATACCAGAGTATAAGGAGAGGTTTACACTTCTTCCTTTTTCCTTTTTTTAAAAACTATTTTTTTATTTTCGCTCTGAATCGCTGCGAAACCCTTGACCTGAAGCCATTTGAAGCAGATATGAGGTTTTTGATTGACAATTATATACAGGCTGACCCAAGCAAACGCATTGACCCTTTTGAAAATCAATCGCTTATTGATTTGATTGTTAATTCGGGCATTGCCGAAGCCATCAGCAAACTTCCCGAAGGAATAAAAAGCAGTAAGGAAGCTGTAGCCGAAACCATTGAGAACAACGTCCGCCAGAAAATCATTAAAGAACATTTAATTGACCCAGCCTATTTTGAAGAGATGAGCAAATTACTCAACGCCATAATTGCAGAGTTGCGGAATAAAAAAATTAGCTACGAAGAGTATTTAAAGAAAATGGCTGACCTTGCAAACCGAGTTGCCAATACACACCGCGATGATGTGCCAGACACCATTCAAACCCCTGCACAAAGGGCTTTGTATAATAATCTTGACAAAAATGAAGAGCGGGCTTTACAAATAGATGCAGCGGTTAAACGAGTAAAACAGGTAGATTTTAGAGGTGATGAACGCAAGGAAAATATTATCAAATTTGAGATTTACCAGATACTGAAAGACGAGAAAGAAGTAGAACGTATTTTCGCAATTATTAAAGAACATCGGGATTATTAAGATGCAGAGAATAAATTTAGGGAATATTACCGTTGATGTTGAATTAAAAGACATTAAAAATATTCTCCTGAGTGTTTATCCACCATCGGGTAAGGTCAGAATTGCTGCACCTTTGCGTTTTGATATGGAAACCATACGCATGTATGCCATTTCAAAATTAGGCTGGATACGCAAACAACAGGAAAAAATTCAAAGTCAGATCCGTGAAGCGCCGCGAGAATACATTTCAAGAGAAAGCCACTTTTTTTTAGGTAAAAGGTATTTGCTAAAAGTAATAAAAACCGAATCCAAGAAGCATGTTGAAATCAAACACAACAATATTATTTTACACATCCATGCCGTTACAACAGATGAACAAAAACAAATTATCCTGCAAGAATGGTATCGGGAACAATTGAAAAAGTTGATTCCGAAATATATTTCAAAATGGGAAGATATAATGCAAGTTAAAGTTTCTGAATTTGGAATAAAGAAAATGAAAACCAAATGGGGAACCTGTAACCGTGAAGCCAATCGCATTTGGATAAATCTTGAATTGGCTAAAAAACCTGTAGAATGTTTGGAATATATCGTTGTACATGAAATGGTTCACCTGCTGGAACGCAATCACAACAACAATTTTGTGACATATATGGATAAATTTCTGCCTCAATGGAGACATTTAAAGGAAGAACTGAACCGATTACCAGTAAGTCATGTTGAATGGAAATACTAAGACCGATTGGAGGAATAAAATTAACCCTCTTGGAAAAAATTTTTCCACACACGATAAGCTCCAGCGTGGGAACGATCAATTATACCGTCAACGCGGTGAAACCCAAAAAGCCATTGCGTGTTTTAAATTCGTTCTTGACGTTGCGCCATTTGGAGAGATAGGAGAGGCTGCAAATAAAAATCTCATGGAAATTCGGGGATATTAGGTGAAAGTCATTATGGATATTGAATAGGCTGATTCAACAGGCTTTTAACGTATGTATAGCTTTGCTGTATTAGTTCTTCAGATGTGCTGTAGGTATTCGAGACAATCTGATACTGGAGCCAGTCAATACCAAACATAAATGCAGTGTGTTTGTTTAACAATTTGAATTTATCTATATGTTCTAAAAGTTTTAGTTTTGCCATTATCAGGATTTTGTCAGCAGGATAGTTGGCACATTCCCTAATACAAAACAACAATGCCATTGCACCAAAAAATTCGCATTCATTTGGCAACAAGCGTTGATGATCTAAAAGTATATGGTGAATAACATCAGATGCGCTTTTTAAAAGAATATGTTCTGTGTAACCTATGACAAGCTCAGGATATAAGCCATCACCATACCATGATGTATTTAAGCATTCACCAAGCGTTAAAGACGGTAAGTTCTTTTGAATAGTATCCAAAACAAAATGTGAAATATCTGGAGCAATCGATAAAGACGCATGTAGAAATTTTTTCAGAACAGAAATTTGGGTAAATCGTTCAGGTTTGAAAAATACTGAACTCATTTTATGACGACCGGGCCGATCTTCGCCATCGTCAATCAGATGATGAATTAAGCCAGAGCCTTGTTTCCAGTTGAGTGATTTTTTTTTTATTCCTTCCTGATAACACAGTTGAAAACATGCAATTTGGTTTTGGTCTTTTGATAACCAGACAGTCAGGTCAAATTGGGTATCCATGAAACAGCGTTTAATATATGGAGTAGATGTATCTTGTTGAATTGATTTGAGTTCTTGCATCATGGTGTATTTTCAATAGACGATAATGTGTTTTGCAAATCCCGCATGAGATAGGGTTTTTTTAGAAATGCACAAAAACCGCAATTTTGGAAATTGTCAAGTATCGGATCATCTAAAAAACCACTGGATAGAATCACTTTGACATTTGGATTAATGGATTTTAGATGTTTTATGGTTTCAGCTCCACCCATACC
>PDZT01000575.1 GCA_002753105.1 Deltaproteobacteria bacterium YD0425bin50
AAGTTGAATATCGTCACTTACCTGAAGAATACGCTGATATCGTGACCGTAGGAATGGGTGGAGAGGCGCTTAAAGCACTTCTTGATGATAATAACAGAAGTTTTAGTGAACGAAATTCAGCAATATGGGCGTTAGGACAGCTTGGTAATCCCGAAGCACTTCCGGTTTTGAAAAAATACTATACAGGCAATATCCCCAACCGCGAACCGCTGAATCAGACAATTAGCCAATATGAACTCAAAAAAGCAATTAAATTGACAGAAGGAGGACCAAATATCACAGCAATATTTTGGAGAAGAAACATTGTTAAATAAATTCGCTGTTATTACCTCCAACCTCTCGTAAATTTTATCGTTCTGGCTATTTTGCAAGGTGCTTCGGAAACCACAACTTCACCCTCATCAGGACCATATAGGGTGCGTTCGGTTTCCTTGAATTTAATATTATTTTTCAAAGCATCTTTTCTTATCTGCAGTGTGATATACAACAAATCAGCCGGAGGCACAGTATGACCGCTAACTCCTATAAACAGCCTCCCTTCAACTCTAGCAATTCTGTGAAGTTCTTCATGGCAATTTCTATGACACCCAAAAGCATCATCATTCCTTTCGTCTAGTTCTGGAAAAGCATGGGGTGGTAAAAGTTTTCTATGCAAAGTGCTGCCTGATTCGAGAAAATGATGTACTGTCCAAGGCTGATCTGGTGCAGGTCTTTCTAGATGAAGACCGGTTGCCGAGTGTGCATGACAAACCTCTCCTTCGCATAACGGAAGACCACAGACTTCACAGTACCCCAGGCGTGTAATCGCCCTTTTTGCAACTTCAGGTGAAAATGGCATGTGCGAATTATACTGACTATAGGCTTGTTATTCAATATGTAAAAGATGCATTTGTAGTTATTTACACTTCAGCATCACATCTATTTAGAACAATCAAAAGACACAGTCCAGAAAAGTTAACCCATTCTCCACTTTGTAGTTTTTTTGGAAATTTAACAAATTAGACTAGTTAACCTTGTATATACTTTTTATTACACGATATTAATTCAATTAAACCATTGCTATCGCAATAATAATTAATGGCAAGGTGGGACAAAATTATTTCTCGGGGAAATGTTGACGACAGAAGATCTGCACTTCCCGTATTTGGCGGGCTAGGAATCGGCGGTGTTGCAATACTGTTGGTATTTAATTTACCAACAGGCGGCAATCCAGAAGATATCCTATCGCAAATTCCCGTTACGATAGATAGCACCGAAAACACCGAACAATTTACCAGTACTGATGAATACGAAGTCTTTGCTTCCGCCGTACTAGGATCCAACAACGAGTTGTGGCAAAAGGTTTTTAACGATAAAAATAAAAAGTATATTGAACCAACATTAGTTTTATTTAGAGTTTCAACTAGCTCTTCATGCGGATTAGCAACATCTCAAGTCGGTCCTCATTATTGTCCACTGGATAATACGATTTATCTGGACGAGACGTTTTTTGATGAATTAACAGAGAGATTTGGAGCTCGTGGCGGAGATGTTGCGGAAGCGTATGTTATCGCCCATGAAGTTGGGCATCATGTACAAAACCTGCTTGGTTTAATTGATTCAAACACAATAGAAACCGAATTACAGGCAGATTGTTTTGCTGGATTGTGGGCAAATTCAATCAAAGACGATGACGTTTTCGAGCAAAACGAAATAATTGAAGCAATTGATGCAGCTGCAGCAGTTGGTGACGACAGAATACAGGAAAAAGTTACTGGGCAGGTTAATCCTGAAACCTGGACTCACGGATCTTCACAACAAAGAACTAGTACGTTTAATTCAGGTTACAACGGGGATACAAATAACTGCGGATTATGACAGCCAACAATATCCAATTTATATTAAACAGTTACCCTAAATCGTTAAACCCACTTCCATCAATTCAGCTTACTTTTTATTCTTACCCGTAAGTAACATACCGATAACTCAACACTAACATCAACCTGTTTAAATGATAGGTATGGAAATGAAGTTCTCTAATCCCACAGTCGTAGTTAGTTACATGCTACTAATGTTAGCAACATTATACATGCGATTACACTAAGGAAAGGGGGTGAAAATAATGTCAAAAATTTATAATAAAATCATTTTAACAACAATTTTTTTAGCAACAGTATTCCTGCCAACACCAGTCGCTGCACAGGTAAACACAATACCGGATAATACTGTTCCGCAAGTTGCAGCCGAAAACAATTTTGACACCTCTGACCTATTATGGTTAATTCCACTGTTAGCAATACCTATTCTTGCCTATTACATTTTTGCTCGCCGTAACAATGATGATATGGGGCAAAAGGAAGCATACTATGGAGTTAAAGGAGGTAGATCAACAAGAAATGAAGGTACTGATCAGAACGAGGATACCAAGTGAGTAACTATACATAATAGACAAGACCGGGGGCAAAACCCTCGGTTTTGTTATTTTATATATTTATATAGTTCAAGAAAACCCCTAAGCGTTAGCTCGTGAGATGTTTTTACTGAGGTATCGAAGTAAATTGAACTGTTTCAAACTCGTCACAAGACAGAAGTCTGAGAATACCCCGACCGTAAGCTCAGCTTGGCACCACTAACG
>PDZT01000576.1 GCA_002753105.1 Deltaproteobacteria bacterium YD0425bin50
CCAGAGGCCCGCTTGTCATCGTAAGACCTCATGGATTTTTTTATCAGCGCGTTACACCCAAAGACGCCGAGGAAATCGTCAAAACAACTTTGATGGAGAATAAGCCTGTCGAACGACTCCTTTACAAAGACCCTAAAACAGGAAAGCCATTTTTAACAGATAAAGAAATCCCTTTTTATAAATTACAGGAACGTATTGTTTTACACAATATTGGAAAGATTGATCCCACAGATATCGAAGATACTATTGCACAAGGCGGGTATCAGGCGCTCGCAAAAGCGCTTTTTACCATGAAGCCCGAAGAAGTTGTGCAGGCTATAGAAAAATCAGGATTAAGAGGCAGAGGCGGCGCTGGGTTTCCAACAGGCCGAAAATGGCGTTCTGCTTTAAAGGCAATCGAAAAAAAAGGCTATCCTGCTTATGTGGTAGTCAATGGTGATGAAGGCGACCCGGGGGCGTTTATGGATCGAACCATTATGGAAGGTGATCCGCATGCGGTTTTAGAAGGTCTTATTATTGGTGCGTATGCAACCGGTGCGGCTAAAGGCTATCTCTATGTTAGAGCAGAATATCCGCTCGCCATTGAACATTTAGAAATTGCCATGCAGCAAGCCAGAGAACTTGGGCTTTTAGGCGAAAATATTTTAAATACCGGGTTTTCTTTTGATGCACAAATTAACCGAGGCGCTGGTGCATTTGTATGTGGTGAATCCACTGCGCTTTTTACATCGATTGAAGGGAAAGCCGGTAATCCTCGTCCTAAATATGTCCGTTCAGTTGAAGAAGGGCTATGGGGAAGACCAACTGTTTTAAATAATGTTGAAACCTGGGCAAATGTTCCTCTGATTATTGACAAGGGCGCAGACTGGTACGCTAAATTAGGCGTTCCTCACAGCACTGGAACTAAAGTCTTTTCATTGGTAGGCAAGGTCAATAATGTAGGTCTTGTTGAAGTGCCTATGGGTATTCCATTAGTTAAGATCATAGAAGACATCGGTGGCGGCGTTCCCAGCGGAAAGCCGTTCAAAGCTATTCAGACAGGCGGTCCTTCTGGCGGTTGTATTCCTTATTCTTTAAAAGATACTCCAGTTGATTTTGATTCGCTTACCAAAGTTGGGTCCATGATGGGTTCCGGCGGCATGATCGTTATGGATGACCGTGATTGCGTGGTGGATATCTCGCGTTACTTTTTGCGATTTTTAGAAGAAGAATCATGCGGCAAATGCATCCCTTGCCGATTAGGGCTTAGCCGTATGCGGAACATATTGGATGATTTTTCCAAAGGGTTCGGAACCCAAAAAGATATAGACGATCTTTTAAGCCTTTCCCAAGCCATACAGGACGGCGCTTTGTGCGCATTGGGTTCTAGTGCTCCAAATCCGGTTTTAACAACGCTTAGATATTTTAATGATGAATATATATCTCATATTGAAAAGCAAAAATGCCCGGCAGGCGTGTGTAAAGACCTGATCACCTATTCAATTGATCCAGACAAATGTACAGGGTGCAGAAGCTGTGCAAGGCAGTGTCCGCAGCAATGTATCAGCGGTGAAAAGAAAAAACCTCATGTTATTGATAAAGATAAATGTATCCGATGCGGCGTTTGTATGGAAACGTGTAAATTTGAAGCGGTAACGGTCAATTGATAGAGAGCGATAAAATCGTATGAGGAGGAGATGTGATGATTAAATTTAAAATAAATGAAAAAGAAGTTGAGGCAAGACCGGGCTGGACTGTTTTAGAAACAGCCAGACAATATGGCATAGAGATTCCAACGCTCTGTTTTCATGAGGCTGTTACGCCAAGCGGCGCATGCCGTTTATGTATGGTCGAATTAAGAGAGGGAAAATGGTCTAAACTGGTAGCTTCCTGTATATATCCTGCTGCAGAAGGAATAAACATATATACGGAAACAGAACGGGTTCAAAACGTAAGACGCTGGATTTTTGAAATGCTTCTTTCAGAATGTCCGGCAAGCGATGAAATTCGGTTAATGGCTAAAAAACATGGCGTTATAAACACACGATTTGCTGTACAGAATCCAGATGAAAACTGTATTCTGTGCGGTTTATGCACAAGGGTTTGCGAAGAGGTGGTTGGACTGTCTGCAATTGCAACTTTAGACCGAGGTGTTCATAAAAAAGTTGGCGCTCCATTTTTGCGTCCGACCGAAGTATGTGTTGCCTGCGGTTGTTGCGTTACCATTTGCCCGACCAAGGCAATGCAATCTCGAATTGATTCGGTTCGAAGCAGGTCTTTCATGCCTCTTTCAAAAGAAAATACATATAGAAGGGAGGCAACGATATGAATAACAATGCAAAAACCGGCGTATTCTTATGTCAATGTGGTCAAAAGATCGAATCATTCATTGATCTGAATAAACTTAAAGAAATAGTTGTAGAGGATACCAATGTCAATTATTGTTCAATTTTGCCATATTCCTGTCTTAAACCGGGCATTGAGCAAATCTATAGAGCTGTGATTGATAACAAGCTGAATAGAGTGATTATTGGCGGCTGCGAGAGCCGTTTAATGCTAAAAAAAATGGAAAAAGAGCTTGAGCATTTAGAGTTGAGAAAAGGTCAGATTGATATTGTGAATTTGCGAGGT
>PDZT01000097.1 GCA_002753105.1 Deltaproteobacteria bacterium YD0425bin50
AGGGCTGGAAGTGGTTGATAAAATAGCAGCGACACCGGCGCCCATCTGGAAAGAGTGAGGGAATATTGCAAGGCTATCTTAACTCAGCTTCGTAAAACGCCGAAGTACTCACATATCACAGATAATTACATAAATTATGTATTTGAAGCAAGCCCTCTGCATGATATCGGTAAAGTTGGAATATCTGATGCCATTCTTTTAAAACCAGGAAAACTAACGCCTGAAGAATTTGAAATCATGAAAACCCATACCGCTATTGGGGCCAAAACGCTTCAATCCGTTAATAAGCATTGTCCAGGCAATGATTTTGTCACTGTTGGCTATGAGATTGCACTCAATCACCATGAAAAATGGGATGGTAGCGGCTATCCACAAGGATTTAAAGAAGACGCGATTCCCTTATCCGCACGAATTGTCTCTGTATCCGATGTTTTTGACGCGCTGATGTCCAAACGGTGCTACAAATCAGCATTCTCGCATGAGGAAAGTCTGAAGATCATCATTAAAGGAAGGGAAAAACATTTTGATCCTGATATTGTTGATGCGTTCTTAAGTATCCAGGACGAACTCACTCAGATCAGAGAGAATTTTCCATACAGTGCTTCGAAATGAATTGCGGAATTTTTAACCATAATCTCCGATAATTTTGCCGACTTACTGTGTTGCGGTAATCTCAATTGTTCGAACAGAACCCTTTTTCCATGTAATATTGTATTCTTCACCGTCTTTTCTATAAAAATCGTAATTTTTTATCTTCCGCATAGGTTCGGCGGTATCTGGTTTTCGTTTACGAATCCGGAAAAGAGTTTTTTTTCCCCCTAAACCGATGGTGAATTTCTTTCAGAATCCCTGTGGGAGCGAGACTGAAGAATCTGGTGTTCTATATAAGTCTATACTAACCCAACTTGCTACCTACAAAAAGATGCCCGTAAATGCTCAACCTGAAAATTCTAATTTTTCATTTTTTTCAGCATTCATCTTGATAGGTAGCAAGTTGGGTTATACTATCGTCCTTGACGAATAGGAAGTTCAAGGGTAAAAGTTGCTCCTAACCCCGGACCGTCGCTGTGAACACTTAAATTCCCGCAGAGTTCTTTGGCCGCAATAGCTCCGCTATGCAGACCAAATCCATGTCCCTCTTTACGTGTCGTAAATCCGTGCTGAAAAATACGGGTCAAATTTTCTGAAGGAATGCCCATACCATTATCTGAAACTTGTAAGCAGACCCGATCCTGTCCATGGCTGAATACCCGTAAGGTAATATTTTTATTGTCATTTGAATTGTCGCAGGCATATTTGGCATTGTTGATCAGATTGAGGAGAATTTGCAAAACCTTGTGTCTCTCCACGGTGATCGGTGGGGTTGGCTGATACTGACGATATACTGTAATATCATGCCGAACTAGCGTTCCAGAATTGAGCTTAAGGGCATCTTCCAAAAGCTGCTCAGGGAGAATGTTTTCCTGAACACCAGAAACTCGCGCGATGTTTTGTTGCATGCTCACAATTTCCTTAATGTGTTCAATCCGGCCCCGTAAAGATTCGGCTTCTGTGAAAATGACTTTATGTTCTTCCTGAAGTGCGGAAGATAGAGAATTAAGATACACTGGAATTTGACTTCCCCGAGGGTCTTCGGTAAGAAAATAGGCAATTCCGCCTTCAGGTTCGATAAGCATAGCAGACACCTTGGCGAGATTTCCTACACGAGATTGTTTGAGTTGATCAATGAGCAATGTACACGATACATTGATACTGTTCAGTATATTCCCCACATTATGCAGCACACCTGTAGCCACTTCAGCCATTCCCGCAGCACGAGACATTTCAACAAGGGATGCTTGAGCTGCGGACAGATCAGCGAGAGCCTGTTCCTTAGCTATGATCTGATTCCGAAGTTCAGATGTCCGTTCTTGAACACGCTGTTCCAAGGTTTCTTTAGCTTCAATTAACGCTTCCTGAATGAATTGCCGGCCAATAGTTGCGCCCAGCATGTCTGCACCCGTACGCAGACTGTCCTTTTCCGCATCAGTCCACAGGCGATCCTGAATGCAGTCGTCAAAGCCCAATAAACCCCACCAGAGTCCTTCTACAAAAACAGGAATCACAATGATAGAAAGAATTTCCTGAGATTCAAGCACGGATCGTTCGGAAGCGATCATTTCCGAAACCGGTTCGGCAATAATTTCGTTATTGCTAAGGAGGGTAATCCATCGGTCAAAACCAGCTTCGGAGAAGTAAAAATTTTGTAGTTCCGGATTCTCTATTTGAGGAATTATACCCTCTTCTACCCATTCATACCGTTGAGACGTATATATTCGTCCGCTGGTATCTATATGATTTTCAAAAAGATAAGCCCGGCTGATATTAGCTGCCCGACCGATTTTCTTCAAAACCTGATTGATAACATCTTCCCATCGCGCTGAACGCAGAAATTGCTGGGCGGCAAAACGAACACTTTCCATGATCAGGTCACGGTGTTGTAAGGCTTCAGTCATAATATTTACGGATTCAGCGAGATCACCAAGTTCATCACTTCTTTTGATATCTGCCCGTGCTGAAAGATCACTTTCGGCAACTCTCTGCATGATACTGCGAAGATGCAGAATTGGCCGAACCATGAATTTTGCAAAAAGAAGAGAGGCAATAAGGCTAAATACAACACATCCCAGCGTCAAGAAGAGGGTTTGGATATATAAGGTCTTGATACTCTGATCATAGCCCTTAAGTGAAAGGCCAACATGAATCCAGCCCCATTGGATGCCAGAATAATCGAAGGGCTGTGCATGATGAAATACCCGGTGCTTAAACAGGGGAACAACTGCGATTCCACTTTTAGACTCCCGTTTTTCAGGCAGCCAGTACGCATCAGATATATCCTCTGTTTTCCATCCCTGTTGATCGAGAATCAAGGCAAATCCTTCATTTTTCATAATTATTAGAAATTCAAGATCGGGATCTCCAGATAGCATGGTTTGAGCAGCACTAACAACACTGGCGTAATCTTCGTTAATTGCAGCTCCTGCGGCAACATCATGTAAAGATACTGCCACACCGTTGGCTTTGGACTTCAGATTTTGAAGAAAAAAACTTTCTTGCTTGGGAATGGTAATTAAAATACAAATCAGTACCGTAGCCAGTGACACTATCCATGACAACAGGGTAATACGTAAAGCTATACTCATACCTCGATACGTGTGATATTTTTTGTTAGACCTTTTCAAGTAGCTATCCTTATTTTATTTCTTTGTTTTCTTCTTTCAGTACCTCTGTACCTCTGATTTTTTTATGAAGTTTGATAACCGTTTCAAGATTTCCATTAAATGGAAAAATATTGCTACGAATAAAAAATTTAGGAATCAGGCATACGTTTTTCATGGTTTTTGTTTATTACCTATAAGTTTTTCATAGGATGAAATCACTTCCAGCGCCGTATCAATGCAGGAGGATGGAACTAAATCAAGTTTATCGGCTTGAAAAATTGTCAATACCTGCTGGCCAGCCGGCGTTTTTTGTAACGTCTTCAAACTTAAGTAGATTTTTTCTATATAATTTGGCATATAATCAGCCCGGAAAGCAAATATAACCGGGACTATTTCCGGTGACTCAGCAATAACTGTCAGTTGTTTGGACATTTGTGGGTTGAGTTCACTCATCGTTTCAAATCCTTTACGTGTAACAAGACAGGCATCTGCTTTGCGAAAGAATACTGGCAGAATGACTTTTGAAAGTTTGGTCTCCCTATTAATTTTACCGGCAAAGTGCAACGCATCAGGATATCCTTGTTTGATCAAAAGTATGTCTAACCATAGAGGAGCTATACACATTCGTGAATGAATTTGGAGATTAAGAGTTTTACCTCGTAGGTCAGCAAGACTTTTCACAGAATTGTTTTGATGCACTATCAAAATGTATTTTTCGGTTATACTTCCGGAGTTGTAACTAACAAAAAACTGATCATCAAAATTTATTGTCCGACGAAACCTGTCATATTCGGTTACCAAAATACTTACACAGGCCAGTTGTTTGGATTGCATTGACAATAGCATGGTATCGATATCTTTGAAAATAAGAGGATCAGGATCGAGCGGAAGATTTTGTTCTTTAATGAGCATTTGCGCCCAAATTTTGGTTGCCGCTTTTGCATCATTTTCATTCACATCTGTAAACATACTACTTGAAAAACCTATGCGAAACGGAGAAGAAACAGTTTCTTCAGCATAGCTGTAATTCAACAGTAGAATAGTACAGAAAAAAATAGCAACCCCAATCGTATTTTTCATCTGTTTTGTCCTTTTATGCAGTTATTATGGTATTTCTTGAAATTTGATTTCAGATTTGCCAATCATTGTTTCTCCAGTTTTTTTATTATCTCAGTTCCAACTATAAGATGCAGTTTCGACTGAAGTGAAATATGATCATAGCGGACCTTATAATGCTGAGCTGACATCAGAGATTCCATTAACTGAGCACGAATCACCTTTTCGGTATCTACGAGTTCATTCTGGTATGCCCGCGTATTCAAATCACGATTCTCTACAGCAGATTTCATAGCCTCTTGAGTGGCTTGATAAGATTTTTCAGCAGCATTTAAGGAAAAAAAGATGTCTTTGATCTGTAAGCCAATACCGTCCTTAAGCAGAATTTGCTCTTTCTTGACTTTGGCAAGACGAGCACGGGACTCAGCTATTTTGTTTTGAATTAAAAAACCGCTGAAAATCGGAATTTCCATGCCAATACCGACTGTCCAGCCTTCTTTATTCAGTTCAGTTGCCATTCCAGCATCATAGCTGTTCCACCATTTATGCAGTTCACCTGTAAGCGCTAGTTTAGGATAATGCCCGCTTTCATCCGTTTTTACTGCTCCTTCCAACGAACGCAGTGCCGCTTCAACCTTGGACCAATCAGGATTATATTGGTAGGCACTGCTAACAAGCTCTTCTAATTTGTTGACAAACCGGGTATAAGGAATTTCACTATCTAATGGTTTTACGCTAGCTTCCCACGTCAATCCCATAGAGTTTGCCAGTGCAGCTTGAGCCATCAATTCATTTTTTTCCAAGAGAGCAACCATGGATCGTATTGACTCGACCATCACCTTATTGTCAAGCCAGTCTGTTTTTTTGA
Source organism: Deltaproteobacteria bacterium YD0425bin50 (assembly GCA_002753105.1). GTDB lineage: Bacteria > Desulfobacterota > Desulfobacteria > Desulfobacterales > YD0425bin50 > YD0425bin50. Next base: position 5,125 of record PDZT01000097.1, read on the forward strand.
CTGTGCCGCTTCCCTCTTTGTACATGGTTTCTGTGAGATTGAGTGTTGTTTCCATGCGTTCCAAGGTATCTTTACCAAGCTGATGGAGTTGGATTGCAAGCACTGAACCAAAGTAGTAGCGTTTGACAGTATCAACAATTTCCAAGTCAGTACGTCTTGATTCTTCTTTCATCATAGCAATTAACCCTTGAGCTTGTTCACGATACCCTTTACGCATACCGCCATCGTAAAGAAGCCAGACAGCATTTAGATTTGCCAAAAAAGACTTCTCATCCATGAGTTTAATATCTTGTGCTGGGGTATCAATACGTTGAGGAGGTATGGGAAAAGAGTTCAGGGGAATAGTGCCTACTCCTGGAAGTGTGACAGGAATAGAAACCCCTTCCGGAAAAGTTATGTTTTGAGCTGGGATGGAGAAAGAGGTAGAAGGAAACAAGAAATTTGCTGATTCATCCATTCGCTGAAATCCACCTTTGAGGCTAACCTGAGGCCAATATCCTGACAATGCCTGACGATGCTGCGCTTCTGCCATTTCTATTGCAAATCCTGAAACTGCTCGATGATGATTGTTTTTTAAAGCCGTCTGAATACATTCGTCAAGACTAGCCTGTTTTAAAATTGGCGTATTTTTATTTTCCTGAAGCGCTTCTGAAAAAGAATAGGAAGCAAAAAAACAAATAATCATTATACCTATTGTTACAGTATTAATTAATTGAAGATATTTAGTTGACATATGCACGTTCTCCTTTGGGATATTATTTTTCAACATTTTTTATCTATACTATATTTTTGCACTTTTTGTCATTTCTGCGTAGGCTGGAATCCAGAACCCTTGATTTTACTGGATTCCGGATTTCGCAGGAATGACGATCGTGAAAATTTTATATTAAGTCATTTCAATAAGTTACAAAAAAGTACAAAAGTATAGTATCTATAGTTTTTCAGAAAATAATTTTGGCAAGGCAGCAGGGCGGAAAGTGTATATTTAATACATCGACAACCGATAACGCAGCAAAAAACTTTTCTGGAAAGCTATAACATCTCTGTCTTAAACATAACAGACTGGTTTCTTCCTTTTCTTTTTCCTTCATACAATGCTAAATCAGCATTTTTAATACAGGTATCCAGATCATGTGACATTAAGCCATATTGACTGACTCCTGACGTCAGTGTAACAAAAAATTGATGATTCTGATAAATAAATTGATACGTTATAATGGCTTCCCGTATCCGTTCTGAAAAAATGTGTGCTCCCTGAATATTGGTTTCCGTTAATATTAGAAGAAATTCCTCGCCACCCCACCGCGCTACGTGATCTTGAGTTCGTGACATTGAGCGAATAATATTAGCGATTGTCACTAGCACATAATCTCCGCAATCATGTCCATAGGTATCATTGATGTTTTTAAAATGGTCGATATCACATAGCAAAATAGAAAGTAGATTTTTATTTCTACTTAACCGATTAATTTCCTGATTGAAACGATCAATAATATCCCGACGGTTGGAAAGCCGTGTTAGGGGATCAATTCTTGCCATGATTTCAAGCTTTTGCTGATACGCAATGAGCTCCTTCTGATACGCAATGAGTTTTTGGTTTATTTCCTGTAAGTTCTGATTGGAAATTTGCAATGCTTCACGCGCATATTTCAATTCAATATGTACCTTAACTCGAGCAATGAGTTCAACGCTGTCAAATGGTTTGGTGATATAATCGACACCTCCGACTTCAAATCCTCTGACTTTATTGATCGTATCGGATAATGCTGTCATAAAAATAACGGGTACATGATGGAAGGCTTCATTTTCCTTTAATCTTCGGCATGTTTCAAATCCATCGATGCCCGGCATCATGACATCCAGCAGGATAATATCCGGTCTGGCGATTTCCGCCTGCCTCAACGCACCTTCTCCGTTTCGGGCAACGAGTGTTTTCCATCCTAAGTCTTTGAGTGAATCAATCAAAACGCGTAAATTAGACGGATAATCATCTACAACGAGAATTGTATAATTTTTACCAGCATTATCCATGTTTTTTTGACTCCGAAAATTTCATAATAAAGGATTGCAATTCATCTATCATAAAGTTTTTAGCAAAATAGTCGAGTTTCTCACAAAAAGGAATCATTTTCAAATCGCGGTTGCCCATATTGGATACATAATGTTGAATACCGACCACATCACCAATATTCGCCATGGCAAGAAGTTCGGTTAGTTCTTCATACTCTGGCGGTACGACCTCGGAATCCATATGAACATTCGTTTTTTCCATCTGTTTTTCATCATCAAATACCCATTTCACTTTTATATATTTCTGAATTGCCTGATGTAACTCGTTTATGTTCAGAGGCTTTAAAATGCATTCGTTTGCGCCAGCTTCTATACATCGATTCAGATTTGTGTTATCCAAACTAGCAGAAATACCTATAATCGGGATATTGGATATGACCGGTGTCTGTCGAATCTTCATAATCCCTGAAAAGCCATCAAGTACAGGCATTAGCATATCCATAAAAATCAATTCTGGATGGTGCTCAAGCGCTTTATCTATAGCCTCTTTACCATCTACAGCTTCAATCACAATAAAACCTAATGAGGAAAGAATGTCCCTTAATAAGAAACGATTCTCTCGATTATCATCAACAACTAGTATTGTAAGTGAGCTGCCTATATATTCAAGAAGATTTTTTGAATGGTTCGTTTCTGCATTTTCTCTGCAATCTACAAATGGAACATTAATACAAAACTGGAAAACACTCCCTTTTCCCACAACACTTTCTACACTTATTTTACCTCCCATCAGTCGAACGAGTTTCTGACTGATGGACAAGCCAAGACCTGTACCTTCTTGATTGGAGAATTGCTCTCTCACTTGGTGAAATGGTAAAAAAATAGCTTCGAGTTGATCCTGTGGAATGCCCATTCCTTCATCTTCTATTTCAAAAGAGAGGCAACCCATTGATTTTTGATTAAAATTGTCGGAGATTTCACAATTTGAATTGGCTGTAATCCGAAATGAGATAGAAGCTTCAGGTAATGAGGTAAATTTAACTGCGTTGTTCAACAGGTTCAACAAAACTTGACGCAGCCTTTTTTCGTCGGCATAAATCCATTTTGGCAAATTTGGATCAATCATAGTATTCAGTTGGATAGACTTTTCATCAGCTTTGACCTTGATAATTTCAATAATTTTATTTAAAAAAACAGAAAGATATAATTCTGACGGCTCCAAGCGGACATAATTGGCTTCAATTTTGGATAAGTCAAGTATATCATTAATCATCATCAGGAGATGTGATCCGCTATAATAAATTGTATCCGCAGCGTTGTGTTGAAATGGGTTAGAATTTTTATCTTGTTGTAATAATTGAGCATACCCCAAAATAGAATTCAAAGGAGTTCTAAATTCATGACTCATGCTGGCAAGGAAATTACTCTTGGTACGGTTTGCCTCTTCGGCAATTTTTTTTGATTCTTTAAGGAATGCTTCATGTTTTTTATTTTCGGTAATATCTCGTACAATTCCTAGCACTGTTTGCACAGAACCGTTGGCATCAAATTCAGGAATCAACCGAGATTCAAAATGCTTCCCTCCATGATAACCATAATCAATGACGGCGCTTTTTCCTGATATGAAAACTTCTTGTAAGGCAATTTCCCATTTATCAGTATGGTGCTTGGGTATATTCAATTCATGATTGGTTTTACCCAACATCATTTCGGGTGTCATTGTCGAATGTCTTTCAATTTGATGACTCACATAAATATGACGCAATTGCCGGTCAAAACGGACAATAATATCCGGCAGGTTTTCCGCTAATGACCTGAATTTTTGTTCACTTTCGCGAAGTAAAATTTCAGATTCTTTTTTTTCGGTAATGTCAATAAATGCTCCGATAATTTTGCCGCCTAACTGTGTTGCGGTAATTTCAATTATTCGTACAGAACCATTTTTGCATGTAATATTGTATTCTCCTGCTTCGATTCTTCCCTCATTGAATTGTGAACGTTCGATCGCAGACTGCCATCGTACCAATGCATCTGATCGATAGGTAGGGTCAGGGTACGCACGCGTAAACCATGCTTCGACTGTGGGGATATCTTCCAACTCATACCCGAATGTTTCAACAAAGCGATGGTTCATATACCAAATTTGGCCTTCATTATCTGCAGCACATTTTGCAACTGGTGATAAATCCATCATTTGTTTCAAATGTGCTTCGCTTTCTCTCAGTCGTTTTTCTATTCGTTTTTGTTCGGTAATATCCAAAAATGATGCCATCATAAACTGAGGTTTATCTTGGTCATCCAAAACCACTTTCGCTGAAAGATCCGCATCAAACAACGTACCGTCCTTTCGTTTGCCGATGAGTTCACCACGCCAGCTTCCCTGAGTTTTGAGTGAATTTATAACCTGTAGAGCTTGTTTTTTTACATGCCAAAATTCAACAGCTTGTTTTCCAAGAACTTCAGATTCCATCTGGTACCCCCATAATTGAAGAAATGCGGGGTTCACATAATTTAGATTTCCATTGATATCGGATATGGCAATGGCATTCAGAGACGATCTTACTGCTTTATCTTTTATTTTTAATTCATTTTCAATTTTCTTCTGTTCAATCATTTGATATTTAAACATTCTTAACGACTTAATGACGTTTTCAATTCGAATCATAAGGAGTTCAACGTTAATCGGTTTAACCATAAAGTCAGCGCCACCGGATTTCATAAATTCTACTGCGAGCGGCAAGTCAGAATCAGCGGTGATCATAATTACTGGCGGATGAAATAGTTTCATTTGTTTAATTTGACCAAAGGTTTCCATGCCATTTATCCCCGGCAAATTTTTATCCAGCAGGACAAGATCAACTGGTTTCGAACCCATAATTTCAAGTGCATCTTCACCTGTTTGAGCTTCTAGAACGTTATAATTTTTTTGTAAAAGATTTTCTTTTAAAAAATTACGGGTCAATAGGCTATCATCTACGATAAGAATGGTTTCCATCAATTATTGTTTCCAATGCTAAAAGTTATCTGATATTCTGTATTGCTGAATAAAATCCTGCAGTTGTTCAATCATGAAATTATAGGACATCTGTTGTAATTTTTCTGCAAAAAGAGCCTTGCCTGTATCTGTGTTTTTGATTTCTTCAGCAATCGTTTCAATATCTTCTAAATCCCCGGCAATAGCAGCTTTGTACAACCGTTCAATAACCTCTGGTTCAGGCGGTAAAATAACAGTCCTGTTTTCCTGTAAAATGTTACAGGTATGATTTATCTGAATTTCTCCAATAAAAGGGATGACAATCTCGAACCAAAAACGTGTTCCTTTCCCCGGTTTACTACTTACGTGAAGCTCTCCACCCATTAACCGGATGATACATTGGCTGATAGAAAGTCCAATTCCAATACCTTCGGCATAAATTTTCTGATTATCTTCATGATGAAAGGGTTTGAAGATTTCTTCAATATGTAAAGGATGAATTCCTTTTCCAGTATCTTCAATTTCAAAACAGATTTTAGCCAATGTATTCGATTTTGAATTTAACACACGAAATATTACACTTCCATTTGAGGTGAATTTAAGGGCATTATTCAGGAGTTTATGGAGAACTGTGGCGAGTCTTTTTGCATCACCCGTAACCTCCTTCGGCATCCATTCTGAAAATTCATAACGAAACAGCAATTGTTTGATTTCAGCTTCACGTTTATAAATTTCACCAATATGATTCACCATATCTGGAAAAGAAAATACATGGGATTCCAATTTTAATTTGCCAGATTCAATCTTGATGAGGTCCATGAGATCATCTGTCATTACAAGCAGTTTCTCACTGTTTTGATGAATGATACTTAATAACGATAACAATTTACTGCTAAAATCAGTTGTCTTTTTAATAGACTGAACAGCGCCTAAAATACTATTCAGTGGGGTACGCAATTCATGTCCCATATGAGCAATAAAAGTGGTTTTAGCACGATCTGAGCTTTCAATTGCTTCTTTAGCATTGCGTAATTCTTCTTCGATTTTTATTCGCTGAAGGATTTCATTCTGTAGTCGCTGATTCACTTCAGTTAGGTCTCTGGTACGCTGATCAACCATTTCTTCGAGATGATCTTTATGCTTACATAATTCGGATTCAGATAATTTCAATGTTGAAATAAGCTCATTTTTCAAACGATTTAATTCCCATTTACGGGTTAACGCATGTGCCAGTTGAAGCACTTCAACATTATCAAAAGGTTTTTTGAGTATTAAAAAATTGTCACTTTCTCCTAGTACGCGTTGGATATCATCCCATGAGTAGTCCGTATATGCTGTGCACAGAACGACCTGCAAATCCGGGTATTCTTTCCAGAGATAACTAATCGTTTCAATGCCGTCCCATCCCGGAGGCATCCGTCCATCTACAAAAGCTAGGGCATAGGGACGCGCCTCAGCTAATGCCTGTTTGACTAAATTCAACCCATCTCTGCCTTGAAACGCATAATTGAGTTCAAAATAAGTATCCTTGGAAATTTGGGAAACTGATCCAAAAATTGCAGCCTCCATGTCAATCAGGTTGCCACTAAACGATTTTGTTTTGGTCAATATTTTTCGAAAATCTTCATGAATGGCAGCATTGTCGTCGATCACTAGAATACGGTGATTTGTAGTAGGTTTATTGAATTGCATAGTCCACTTTTTTTCTTAACTGTTTTCCACATACAGTCTTTTTAAAAATTCTTCTGTTTGAAGTGCTGAAAGCGGATAGCTTAACATATATCCCTGAGCTTTTTGGCAATTATTTTCATATAAAAAATCAAGTTGTGTTTTCGTTTCAACACCTTCAGCGATCACTGTGAGATTTAGTTTTTTTGCCATGGCAATAATCGCATTGATAATGGATTGATTTGCTTTACTATCCTCAATATCCATCAAAAATGAACGGTCTATTTTCAGGCAGTCAATTGGCATATCTTTTAAGCGGCTCAAACATGAATATCCGGTACCAAAATCATCAATAGCCAGTCTGACTTGCATATTT
>PDZT01000577.1 GCA_002753105.1 Deltaproteobacteria bacterium YD0425bin50
TACGAGATAATTGTAGAAATCGCTGATACGCCGGAGAAAATTTTTTATGGGTTATCGGGTAGAAATTCTTTGGGAAATGGAACCGGAATGCTGTTTATTTTAGGGAAATCAGAAATACATAATTTCTGGATGAAAGACATGAAATTTGATTTAGATTTTGTATTTATTAATGATTTTAAGGTGATTGATATTAAGGAAAATGTTCCGTTTCCAAAAACCGGGGAATCACCGGTGACCGTTATCGCGAAAGAGAAGTTTGATAAAGTACTGGAAATAAATGCAGGAGAAATTAAGAGAATGGGGATTAAGATCGGCCAAGATTTACGATTTAAGAATTATGAATATAGATAAATTAAACAGTTTATTATCCGATCAACCCACCTATCGTTTTAAGCAAATTAAGCAATTGATTTTTCGTGACTTAATTGATGATTGGTCGCAAGCAACGGTTTTGCCATTAAGTTTGAGAGAAGAATTAAATAAAGAAATTTCTCTTAGGATAAACGGACAATCGGTTAGTTCTAAAGATGGCGATTCGACTAAATCATTAATCACTTTCGAGGATGGGTTAAAAATAGAGACGGTTTTAATGATTCATGCAGGGGGTCGTCGGACGGTTTGTGTCTCCTGCCAGGTTGGTTGTCCGTTTGGCTGTGCGTTTTGCGCCACCGGAAAAATAGGGTTTAAAAGAAATTTAACTCCGGGTGAAATAATCGATCAGGTTTTGTTTTTTGCCAGATTACTAAAAAAAAAAAAAAAAAAAATAACCAACATTGTTTTCATGGGTATGGGCGAGCCGATGCTTAATTATGAAAATGTTTTGGAGGCGATAAAAATATTAAACGATAAAGACGGATTCAATTTAGGGATTAGACATTTTTCAATTTCTACCGTTGGTATCGTTGAAGGAATTAGAAGATTGGCGGAAGAGCCACTGCAGATAAATCTGGCAATTTCATTACATGCGCCAAACAATAGATTGCGAACAGAATTAATCAAAGTCAATGAAAAATATCCAATCGAAAATATGTTGCGGGCGGTTGATTATTACACCTTAAAGACCAATCGCAAAGTGATGTTTGAATATGTGCTGATAAAAGACATCAACGATTCGGATGAATGCGCGCATGAATTAGTCAGATTAATGAAAAAACCGCTATACTTTGTTAATTTGATTCCCTATAACCCGACAGGCAATTTTCAGTCGTCTTTGCCGGAAAGAATAAAAACATTTAAAGATATATTAATGAAGAGTGGGGTTATGACCACTCAGAGATATCGCTTTGGAGATGACATTGTCGGTGCTTGCGGTCAACTCGCGGGAGGAGTAGAACATTCCAATAATCAGATTGATCTGAGTCATTAAGTATTAAGCTGCCGCTAGCAGCTATTGAATACTATGGCTGATTCAATGATCTGAATCATAGTATCAGGTTTTCGCGGTGCTACTGCCTGCAAATCGGTGTTTGTGATAAAATAGCTCGCATTTTACTTTCGGGGATTAGCTCAGATGGCTAGAGCGCGCGCATGGGGTGCGTGAGGCCGGCGGTTCAAGTCCGCCATCCCCGACTAAGTTGGACGGATGGTATTTTTACATGCTGTTCGAATGATAGATTTAGCCTGTATTCAGTCACTTTTTGGTCTTTGATAGTAAAGTTCAAAAATATCATTCTGGTGATTTTGTCTACCAGTAATTGATTGTCGTTGATTTTAAGCATATTTCCGATATTTTGAAAAAAGTTCAAAAAGTTTTCGTAAGACATGCCCTCGGATTGTAAGCCCTGGTCAATGGCGGTAATATCCTCTTTGGTTTGAGTCAGTTTGGAATTTAGTTCTTTGATGGTCTGAGTTTGGGTTTCAATTTGCTGATTTAACTCGTCAATTAAATTACCTTGGGCCTTGGCTAGTGACAGTGACTTGGTTTCTTTGATTGCCTCAGCTTCGTCAATTTGGCGTTGTAGAGCTTTGAGCTGTTCTTTCTCCGGCAGAGAACCCCGCACGAACAAAGCGTCGTCCGGAATATTTTAGCTTTGTGAAGTGCGAGGGGTGAATGGCAGATCACCGTCAGGTGATATGCTGTTCCCATGAGAATTCGCGAGTTATCTCACAGTGTTTACCAAACGGCATACCACATTGTGTGGGGAACAAAGTACAGAAGGAAGTTTATCAAAGACTATGTAAAGGTTGAGTTGGTAAAAAGCCTATACAAGATTCTGAAGCGATTCCCCAGTTGGTATATCCTGAAAATCAATACTGATGTGGATCATGTTCATCTTCTCATTGAGTTCCCGCCGACATACAGCATTTCTTCAGTTGTCCGGGAGCTGAAGACCTACACCAGTATTGATTTGAGGAAAAGGTTTCCATTCATTCGTAAAATGTATGATGGTGGAACATTGTGGAGCTGCGGCTATTTCGTCTCCACCGTTGGGATCAACGAAGACTTAATTAAGAAGTATATTGATAGACAAAACACAAAAGACAGGGGAATCGACATTTCGAGTGAATTCTCATGACAGCGGAAGCGAACAAAGGAAACCCCGGACGAGACCGAAGGGTGAAGTCCGGGGAGGAGGTCATTTTCACTGTCTCGGCAACGGTGGGAGT
>PDZT01000578.1 GCA_002753105.1 Deltaproteobacteria bacterium YD0425bin50
CTCTTCCGATCTTTTAAAAACTTGTGAAGCATATCCTCTGAAATATCTGAGCACTTTAATTTCCCCCAATGTTTAACCCACCGTTGCGCCTGGTAACGTGTGTCATTGTAATACTTTTTGGATTTATAATCGTTTAAATGATCAAGTCGGTTGTTGACAAGATCCAAGAAGGCCATGTCGGTTTGAATCGTCATTGCTTCTTGGTTGATATTCTGTTGTATTTCCGGATTTTTTACTTTCTCTCTTCTTTTGGCTTCTGCCTGCTTGGCTTCTTGTTTCGTTTTGAACCAAGTCTCCGTGTACCGTATTCCTTTCAGAGTGAAGTCGTACCTCCACCCTTTTCCTTTTACTAAATAGATGCTCATATAAGTCCTCCTTAGATGGAAACATAAGAGAACCCCCGAGCTTCCTACCGCCTAATTCCTGACTGTGCTTATATACCTATCTCACACTTTTTTTCAGGAATAAAGCGACCTCCTCGGGTGTTTGTATTGTTATTATAAATTACATATGATATTTTTATCGTAAAAATTTTCAAATATTGCAATAAAACAATAAATAATTTAATTTTGTACGAATAATCGTATAAATTATATGGGTGTGTCCCACCTTTTACACAAAGGGTAAAAAAAATCTCCAAAATTTACAGACACGATTTTTAATTTATTGAAAATACAGGCATAATTAAACCTGTAAAATTTGTATATAACTAAATTTGCCCTATTTTATCCAATTTGTGTAAAAGGTGGGACACACCCAAAATTTCAGATGTCTTCAAAAAACGAATAATCTAATCCTTGTGTAAAAGGTGGGACACACCCATCAAGGGTTCTGGATTCCCACTTTCGTGGGAATGACAAAAAATGCAAAACTATAGATGATTACATGATTGCCATGATTAGCTAAAAAATTAAGTTCTTTAATCCTGTCTATCCTTTAATCCTTTAATCGTGTTCAGGACAAATGGCTGAAACGATAATCAAGGCCACATGAAATCACATGAAAGGTATCGCCCTTTTGGAGGGCGAACACAAGGTTCGCCCCTACAATTCTGTTACGGCAACGAATAATGTCTAGCCGAAACGATGATTAATCGTTGCATTTCATACTTCACATTATGTCTAAACGTATTTGTTTCTATTGCTGTTGTGGCAAATACACAATAAATGTCGTGCCTTTTCCAACTGTTGTATTAACATCAATTTTGCCATTGTAGGTTTTAATGATTTCAAGACATGAGTACAAACCTAAACCAGTACCTACCGGCTCATTTGAATTTTTTTCTTCGCTGGCTTTGGGTTTTGTTGTAAAAAACGGATCAAAAATTACCGATAAAATATTTTTGGGAATTCCCGGGCCATTATCTTCAACTGAAAACCATACGCCTTTATCGTAAGTCCCCGAACCAATTGTTATGGATGGCTTCGGGTGATTCCAAAGTGCATGAATTGCATTTCTAACTAAATTTTGAAATACCTGAGCAATTTCAGAAGGTACAAGTTTAATTTTGGGTAACTGTTCATTGATATTTATATGTTTGGTGATTTTGTGTTTAAATAATTGATCTGCATTTAAAAATTCAACTTCTTGCTTAAGAATATCATTTAAGTAAACCATCTCAATTTTATCACTTTTATCTGAACGACTTTTTGACATCATGGAATTGATCATTTCATTCATTTGTGTTCCAGAGCCATGAACCATTTCAGAAAATTTGATAATACCCTCAATATATTTTATCTCTTTGTTTTTAACGTCTTCGGGAATATCAAGCAGCATTGATTTAAGAATATTGCCATATTTCAGGATCAATTGACTACTACCAATAATGCCGCTTAACGGATTTTTTAAATTATGAACAATTCCCTGAATTAATAAGCTAAAAGCCGCTTGCCTTTCAGTTCGAATCAGTTCTTTTGTACGTCTTTCAACAATTTCTTCGAGCTGCTTATTGTATTGGTTTATTGTTTTCAGGGCATTTCTTAAATCCAGATGAGTCTTTACTCTTGCTTTAACCTCAAGAATTTCAAAAGGTTTTGTAACATAATCCACTGCACCTGACTCAAAACCTGCCGTTTTACTTTCCAGTTCATTCATTGCAGAAAGAAAAATGACAGGGATGGCTGAGGTTTCAGGGTCTTTTTTTAAACGCCGGCATACTTCAAAACCATCCATTCCGGGCATCATGATATCGAGAAGAATCAAATCCGGCGGATTTGTACTTACATATTCAAGCGCGCTTTCCCCATCTACCGCAACACTCAATTCATAATCATCTACAAGCGCCTGAAAGAGAATATCAATGTTTTCTTTGGCATCATCAACAATAAGTATCATATTTTCACGAGAATGGTTCATGTAGTTATCCTTCATCGTTTTATACTTACTACCATCATAACTTGAGTTTTTTGTTTATTTGGAGTGGATGCCGACTTTCGTCGGCATGACGATCGTGGTACTAGTGTCATACCGGCGAAAGCCCGGTATCCAGAAAATCTCAATTTATTGCAGTGCTCAGTATATGTCATTTCATCTTTTGAAATAATGTCTCACTTGATTATCCCCAAAAATACTTTATTCTTTTTATTCTGGATTTTTAG
>PDZT01000579.1 GCA_002753105.1 Deltaproteobacteria bacterium YD0425bin50
TGCCGATTATGGATATATTCGCCAGTTTAATCAGGAATATGAACAGATTGTTTTAAAAGTTACAACATAAGGAGTTGACCATCGTTTCGGCCTTTGTCTTGAACCCCTACGGCAAATGGTTACAACTTATTAAAGAAGGTAAACATGGAAAGACTATTCAATATTCATATTGAGAAATTACCCGAAGGCGTTTATCTGGCAACGTCAAAATCAGTACAGGGACTTGTTGCTCATAAAAATCAAATCAAGCAGTATTTATGTCTTTTGTTGATCAGCATGATTTTTCTGACATTAACTTCTTGTAAATTGATATCCTTAGCAGTTCATCCCATTGAAATCCCCGGATATCCCAATGTTATTTCTCAAAATACCACATGGAAAAAATTTTTTAGTCCTTATAAGATTAAGGAAAATCTGTTTATTTTACCTGACGTAACCTTAACCATTGAGCCGGGAGTTGAAGTGATTCTTGGACCTTATGTTAAAATTAAATGTCAGGGACAAATCATTGCTCAGGGAACTTCTGAAAAACCGATTTGGATTCATCCTGCTCAAGGTCAATATTGGGATACGATTGATTGCTTTGCAGGTAAACCAGAGGAAAATGGGAAGCTGATGAATAATGTGTTTAAGCACTGTATTATTGAAGGCGGACGAAGCTTAAGCATTATATCCAGCGCTGCGATCATTGAATCCTGTGTATTTAAAAATAATGTGTCTTCACCTATACGGATTGAATATGCTGAAGCTCAAATCAAGTCCAATGAGATTTTTAAAAATTCAACAGAAATTGAAGCGACATCAGGAAATAGCGCTGGAATCACGGTATATTCAGATAAACAGGTGATCATTGAAAATAATCACATTCATGATAATATCTCTGTTGGTGGGAAAGATGGAGGCGGAGGTATTTATGCGTTTGCCTATAATAATGGTAAAGTTACTATTCAAAACAATCATATTCACCATAACAAAAGTGATCGGCATGGCGGCGGGATTGTCGCTTATGAATGCCGGGTGAATAATAATCATATTCATGATAATTTTGCTTTGGATTCTGGCGGAGGTGTTTACAGTATTCGTTCACAAATTGAAAACAATACCATTGAAGCCAATCATGCTAAAAGGGGAGGTGGGGGATACTCGGAATTAGGTGTCGTTAGCCATAATCTGTTTGTAAAAAATTCTTCTGAATCAGATCAAGGTGATGGTTTATACATGTACGGCAGCGGTAATGTTGAGTATAATACGTTTGTTGATAATACCTCAAAAAAACCAACAGCAGGCGCAACAATTATGGTTTCTGGTAATCCAGTCCTTAACCATAATAATGTCATTTCAAAAACCAAATATGCGCTAAAAATTCAAACCCATACACTTTCACCGGACTTAAATGCATCCAACAACTATTGGGGAACAACTGATAATTTATCCATGATTCAATTGGTTTATGATTGGTTAGATAATTCAGAGCTTGGACTTGTGACCTTAGAACCCTATCTTAGCGCATGGGAAGAGCGTGCGCCAAGTGTTCCAGATAAAGAAAAACTAAGATCAACGATTCTGACGATGCAGAAACCTGATGATTCTTTTATGGGAATCATTTCAAAATCATTAACCTTAGGTGATGAACATGGCAGGCTCTATACAATTGAAGGCAATGTTTTTATTCCTGAAAATGTTCGCGTAACCCTATTACCCGGAACACGGTTGTATCTTAATCCCAATGTAACCTTAAGAATACGCGGCGCATTGCTTGCATTAGGAACAGAAAAAAATCCCATTTATTTTACAGGAGATCATAAGAATCCTTGGGGGCAGATTTGTTTTGAAACTATTTTCCAGCCAGAAAAACAATCTGCAAATACAGCATCAATTCAAAGTGCGTTTCAACATTGCGTAGTTGAATTTGGTCATGGCATTCTCATGGAAGGAAAAGGGCCGGATATTTATCATTGTATTATTCGGAACAATCACAATTCAGGTCTTACGATTCGAAATATCTCGGTAAATGTAGCGTATAATAAAATTTATGAAAACCAGAGTCCGTCAAATGGCGGGGGAATTTATGCGTATAGCAATGAATTGATTTCAATTACAAACAACCAGATTTGGTCAAATCAAGCAAAAGAAAATGGTGGAGGAGTATTTGCTTACGGATATAGATCAAATACTGCAATTAACCTGTCAGACAATCTGATTCAAACGAATCAGGCAAATGGTGATGGTGGTGGTGTTTGGGCTTCACGGTCTTCTTTAAAAAATAACACTATTTATACGAATCAGGCTCAGGGAAAAGGCGGTGGATTATTTATTACATTTGGACTTGCAGAAAAAAATAAAATAGAATGCAATCGAAGCAATACTGGCGGAGGAATTTTTGCTGAAACCAACAGCAGTTTTGAACATAATATTATTACAAAAAATCAGGCAGACCATACAGGTGGAGTATATCTGAATTTTTGGGGCATGAGCATTAAAAATGAGATGTTTCGACACAATATTGTTACGGTCAACCGGTCTCTTAACAGAGATGATCCAGTTAAAATCGGCGGAATCTATGTGAGTGGTTCGCTTGTATTTGAATATAATGGCATTT
>PDZT01000580.1 GCA_002753105.1 Deltaproteobacteria bacterium YD0425bin50
TTTCCGTGGACATATCCCAATGTTTATTTTCAATTGAGGCGTCCCGTGATTCATCCGGAAAGCAATTGCTTAGAATCTTCTCAAATATTTACAATGTTAGCAGACAAGCTCGGATTAATTCCTGAAATACCAGAATCGTTGATGGCGGAAGCCTCTAAAGACCGAATGACCTTTGGAACCGCTCTCATGGGATGGATTGGCAGTCATCCTGATCAGTTAAATAAAATGCCTTTTATATTGGCAAAAACTTTGGGAAAAAAATGGGACAGTGCAGCATTGGCTGCTTTGTGGGGTATGATGATGACAGCCCCCAAAGAATTTAGAAAAAATGCTGCACGGATTGGTTTTAAAACAGGAATAGACATGGGCGACCGTATTTTTCAAGCAATCATGGATAACCCTCAAGGACTTTGGGTAGGAAAAATGGATACTGAAAATAATCTTGCCAACATCAAAACCCACTCTGGAAAAATTGAGGTATTTATACCAGAACTTGCTGAAATTGCAAAACAATTAGATGCTCAAAGTGAAAGCAATGCTCTTGTAATGCCGGATGAATATCCGCTTATCTTGAATGCTGGCCGTCATAGAATGACAACTATGAATACTCTGATGCGTAATCCAGAATGGATTCAAGGAAAACGAGGATGCACCATAGCGATTCATCCAAATGAAGCGGCAAAACTTGGCATAAAAGACGGAGATTCAGCACGGGTAATTACCGAAGCTGGAACCGCTGTGGGAGAAATTGAAGTCAGTGATCAAATTCGTGAAGGCATGGTGCTGATTCCTCATGGTTTTGGACTGATTTATGGCGGGAGAACCTATGGGATCAATGTGAATGATCTAACGAAAAATACTCACAGAGATAGCATCGGAACGCCGCTGCATCGCTTCGTTGCATGCCGGCTGGAAGCTTTGAAAAAAGAAAGAGTAACGGGCTAACTGCCGTATAACCAACAAAATGCAGCGGATGCGCCTAAACGGCGCACCGCTGATTTTGAGCGTTAGCCCCCTGAACAACTGCCGCACAGTGAGAAGCTGATCTGTGATTATAGAGAAGAAAAATAAGTTGAAAATAACTTATGCGGCAAGAGAGGGATAAGTATGAGTATCGTAAAGAAAGTTTTATTGGTAAGTGTTTTGTTTGTGAGTCTGTTGAGTATAGGAGGTTTTGCCTATGCAAGTTTAACGGAAGGATTAGTGGCTTATTATCCGTTTAACGGTAATACAAATGATGAGAGTGGAAATGGAAATAATGGAACCGTCAAAGGAGCTACTTTAACTGCTGATAGATTTGAAAACGAGAATAGTGCCTATAATTTTGATGGGCAAGACGATTATATCTCAATACCAATATCTAACTTACCCAAAGGAAATGAAATGTATTCAATTGTTGCATTTATAAAAGTAAAGAACACTGGTAGTAGAGGAATTGTTGGATGGGGAAAATGGTCATATAAAAATGCAACAAATGCCTTAAGGCTTTTAAATGATAACAGTTTTAGACATTACTGGTGGGCTAATGATTTAGATGCTTCAGCCTCCCTGTTAGGAATTGATATAGATGATGGTGAGTGGCATTTAGTAGTTGCGATGTTTAATGGATCAAACAGAAGTTTATGGTTAGATTCTCAATTACTGGCTTCGGATAATCCTATAGGACATAATGCTGTCTTAGAGGATGCAAATATTGGACGAACAAATAAAACTGAATATTTTAGTGGGGTAATTGATGAGGTTAGAATTTATAACCGCGCTTTATCTGAATCCGAAATACAAGAACTATACAATGAATCAGTCACTCCTGATCCAATATCAATAACACTACGTTCTCCCAATACCTCACAATTTTTTGAATTAGGACAAAAAATTTTAATAGAATGGAGTACCACAGGCAATTTAAGTGAAAATGTCCCTGTTATAATTTCTATGAGGCGAGAATCTGCAACAAACTTAACAGAACCAGATGGAACCAACTGGGTTAGATTTTATACAGCAGAGAATCCAACCGCAAATGATGGGACTGAATATATCACTATTCCTAATACTATGGCGATAGGTGATGATTGGAAAATATGGGTTAAAATTGTTGTAAATTCACAAGAATATGTAGATGAATCTGATTCAAAATATACAGTTAAACAGAAAGATTTATGTTCCTCAACTAGTACTATATATAAAACTTTGACAATACCTTGTATTTTAATATCTGATCAACAATATTCTGCTGTATTTTCTATCGCATATGAACAACCCTTGAAATTTATATTAGATGTAAAAGACTTGAATTTAATCAATGAAAATTATGTGAATACAGATTTATGCTCTTCATTGAATCTGACAACCTATGAGTTAAACATACCTTGTGTTAATGTAGTTGGTGTAAAATATTCTGCTATCCTTTCATTAACCTCAATAGTTCCTATTACTTTTACATTAAAAACTATTAAGGAAATGGACGAATTAAGATTTCCAGTAAATGGCGATGGATGGTCATTTACGGCTGGCAGTTCAGGACATGCTCCTAATTCAGGATATAATAAAGCTGATGATACATTCGCATATGACTTAAACTTAAATACCCCCTC
>PDZT01000581.1 GCA_002753105.1 Deltaproteobacteria bacterium YD0425bin50
ACATTCGATCCTGAACAATTTTAAAAAAGCAAAAAAAAACATATTAACGGAGTTTTTAACATGGGAATGTTTGATACGATAGTACTTGATCGTGACTTTCAGTGTGTTAAATGTAAAAACATTATCTCATCAACACAGACCAAATCTTTTGATAATACCCTTGATGAATATAAGGTGAAAGACTGTCCTGCCCATGCGGAAGATATTCGTATTATAAAAGAAGAATTATTTTGTGAGAAATGCCGCGAATTTCAACCGTATCCTGTTTATTTAGTTGTAAATAGAGGCATTTTAACAGGAATTTCAGACTCCCTTCATAAAGCCAAGGAGTCGCTTGATGACTTAAATAAGGAAAAATTGATTTTATGGTATCATGATTTATATCATAAATATATCAAGCAAAAAAATGATACCAATAACTATCAAAAATTTCTTTATGATTTACGAGAATGGTGGAGTGAACAAAAATATAAACAAAAAAACAAAGACAACCTATTTTTTTTATTTTTTTCACATCATTTCAAAGGCGCAATTTCGCCAATAGAATCCGTCGAACGATTTCTTACATACACCAAAATGCGTCATACCTTAAATCGGCTATGGGAAGAAGGCCATGAAGAACTGTTGATTTATCATCCCGAACAAATTGAGACAGGAGAAGAAGAATGGTTTGCAGATGTATATCAGGATGACATGAATGAACGCTGCGATTTAAATTGGACATGGTCGGTTGCATCAAAAAAATTTCACATGTCTCATGATGAAGCAAATGAAGAGCCACTGGATTGGTCAATTATTGTTGATGAACCTTATTCTGAGGAAGTTATTTGTCAGGCAGTTTTGAAATGGCTAAGAGAAAGAGGTTTTCATTTTAAAGTGAAAATGATTTCTGTTGAAGCCTCACGACGTACCGGTATGCTGAAAATATTGGAAGAACGACTTTCTAACCTTAAAGAAGAAGAATGTATTCCTCATGAAGAAGTAAAAGAAAAATTGAAATTATTTGGCGTGAAAACAAAAGCCGAAATGGTTGATCAACTAAAAAATAAAACAAAAGTGTTCTACTACAAAGGATTTTATGGATCGCTTGTGCCGTGTGTTGAAACCGGTATGTTAGTTGGAAAGATTGAAGGTATCAATGAAATCATACCATATGAGGGAAAAACTGTTTATGAATGTGAAAACAAATTTCGTGAAGCAGTATCAAAGTTGATTCCAAAACCTGTCATATTAGAGCCATAATCATTGTGTTTTGCACAATTGTTGGAATGTTAACACACATTTTAAGGAAATTTTTCTAAATAGCGAAAAACGATAAAATAGATGCTTTTTAACGACCATTTTTGATATCTATTAAGTTTTAATATATCAGACACTTACTGCTTAGCGTACGAAACCGTACCGATGGGGTTCAAATCCCGATATATTTTGCATGAATGGACTTGATATTCGCTATGGAACTTTTCGGGGATTTAGTCATAGAACCCCATATTGTTAACCGTTAAACATTAGCTGTGTTTTAATAAGGGATTGGGGTTATTATACATTTGCTATTCCTTTTTTCCATATAGGCTTTATGTTTCTTTTGAAATTCTTCTTTTTGTGTTTCTATTTCTTCTATTTGTTCTTTTGAAAGCAAAAAATCTTCCGGAAGTTCCGTGCCACAATATCCACATTGTTTCCTTTTTCGATTGTATACTAAACGATTGCATTTAGGACAGTTAAACGACATATCTTCTACTCCTTAAAAAATTATAATCGGCTCCAGTACGTCTCTTCCTTGAGCCACATTTTTGTCTTTTCACCAGAAAAATATTGAAGCCAACCAGAATCCAAAGCAAACAATAGCAAGATATAAAAAAACTTTTTTTGTAGAAACAGCTTCCATTTCGATTGTTTCATATACGCTATCTTTAGACGTTACATACCATAATATTCCAAACAGAATAGTTCCGATAAAGCTAATCTTCGTAACCAGTGAAATATTCTCCATTTTCCACCCTTTTTGTATTTGTATATGTATTCTTATTTTGGATCAGCGGTGCGAATGAAAGAAATGTTACGATTTAAAGCATTGACAATTCAACTAACCGTAACTTTTAGTTTAAATAGAAATTAAGGATTGTAATACGAAAATTCAATATTCGTAAATTGTGTTTTCCATGTAAATACATAACTGCAATCATAAAATGGCCATGTAGAATTGGACTCAGCGGTTATCATGGTGGCCACTTCATTGCCCCAGTTAGGCCGGTAGATTTTTGCCACATTCACATTGCTAATATCAACCAATACACCGTCAACGGATATGGATATATATTTTTGAGTCCCAAAATCGACTAATAGTTCAAACTGATGCCAATCTGTATCGGGAACCACTGTGATGCCTGTATCAATTAAGGTTAATGAATTGTTCAATCCAGTATATACAAATACTTTTCCATATACCTCAGACCAAGGATTTAAAACCCATATAGCAACTCCTTCAAGGTTAATTTTATTGCTTTCCCACAATGCATTTCTGCCATCCCATAAGTAAAGACCTAAATGAACTCCATTGGCATTTTCTTCCTTAAATGG
>PDZT01000582.1 GCA_002753105.1 Deltaproteobacteria bacterium YD0425bin50
GTAATTTGGATTGCATTTTTTATCTCTTTATTTATCATTCCTCGATTTTCAATCGAATCTAGTTTTTTGAACAGATATGCATGGTTTATGTTGGGACTGATAGTGACGGTAATGGCAGCATATGGAGCTTTTCATCCGACAGAAGGTATTGAATTTGTCAGGTCAAGGAGACCTGCTATTTTAAACAGATTTTTTCCAAAACCAGGCGACGAAAATCTCGTAATTTTGATTGCGGTAGGCATGGCTATCTTAGCTTTGATGATGGTTTTTGGTGGTTTGTTTGGCTGGCTTGGATAAAGAGTAATTCCCCGGTATCTTTATTAGATAAAGGATCAAACTACGGCATAAGTTCTAAAATCGTTCCACCCTTCGAACATCCAGAACGATTTTAGAACAAATTGCAGCACCCGACATTTCGTGCGATATTTAATCATGAAACTCCCCAAATCATTTACCACTGTTACCCCGCTGTCCAAAGCGTTAGCCATGGTTCTTTTTGTGCTACTACCATTTGTTGGTTTTTTCTTTGGTTATCGGTACCATCAAAGCCTATCGCCCCCATCCGTTGCCAAAAGGGATCAAACTTCTGCTCAGCCGGCCCAACCCACAATTCAACAGGTTAATGATACTTACAGATCAGACTGGAAAACATATCACGACAACCAGTTAAATTTTACCTTGCAATATTATCCAAACTGGGAGTGGGAAGATGGAGCCCAAGCTGATCTTGGTCATTTTTATTGTGCTTCAAGTTGTAGTCAACCAAACAAAGACCTAGGTAACAATTTTATCGCCGAGTTTTCTGTGAATACTACCAAAACAGGCGCTGGGCTTACTTTCGAAAAGTTGATAAGAGACCAAAGATCTGCTTGTCGTGATTTTTACACCAACCAGTCTGACTTTTATTCCCTTAACGGTGTCAAGATTTATGAAGTCTGCGACAGTTGGTGGGTACAATCCACAAAGCATCCTGGCACGATCTTAATATTCCGAAGTGAACATGGAAACGATCACTCGATTACCAGGGAAGTCGTACTCACTTTGAGTTTAGACAATTAACAACCATCAACAAAACATTCTCCCTGTCGTTGCTAACTGACTTTCCTGGCCACATCTTATGAAAATTAGTTCATAATCATAACATTAAACGTGAAAGCCAAAACAGTAATCGTCAACGATTTGATGCAAAAAAACTATTCCTACTATTTAACAAAACCAGTAGGGAAAAACTTCGATAAAACATTCAAGCCGGAATTAACCCCAAAAGAAATGCTAACAATCGGTGTTTTTGGAGGAAAATATATGACCGATTGTCAAAATGAGTTTCCCCAAGATTGGTACCTTGAGGCAAAACTGTGTCATGAGTTTCATGATCCACAGTTAAACTATTTTGGAGTTAATGCCAGCCAGTCTCTGGATGTATGGAGAAAAAATGGTTGGATTCATCCCGATGATCCCAGGGGGTGGTTTCAATGGTATTGTCGATATTATCTAGGCAGAAGACATGAGGATGATCAAAGACAAATAAAAAGATGGTTGGCAATAAAACGGCACATGATTCAAATCAAAAACAACTGTCGACCCAGGGACTTAAATTGTCGGAAAAAGCAACGTCAAGCCTTGCTACATTGGGCTTATGACTCAAGAGCCATCTAAATAATAACGATATGGTTAAATAGAGTTCATATAGGTTGAAATAATTAGGCAATGATCACTTTTCAAAAGGCCGGGTCAAAAGATGTCCGTAAAATTCGAAATCTCCTTTATCAATCATGGACAAGAACCTACGCTAATATATTTTCACCCGAAGAAATCAAATCGATTTCGTCAAATTGGCATTCTATTGAACTTCTTGCAAAACAAATAAATGACCCATCAATTTCTTTTTTGATTGCTAAAGACAAAGACAAAATTATTGGTATGTGTAACGGTTCAATGTCAAAAGATGGAAGCACACTTAACATTGAACGTCTACACGTTATCAATGACTATCAGGGCAAAGGTATCGGATCTAAATTGACCTCCAAAATAATCGGCATGTTTTCCAAAGCTGTTAAAGTTGAGCTTGAAGTTGAGAAGAATAATCAAAGTGCAATTGGGTTTTATCAAAAACTTGGTTTTAAAAAAGTTGGCAATACTAGTTTTGAAGAATCGGGAATAAAAATACCTTGTTTTGTGATGCAGAAGGAACTTTAAACTGTAACAGTTCTAAAATCATTCCACCCTTCGAACTCCAAATCCAGTCACAAACAGCATCCAAGTCATACTTCATCTCGAAAGGACCCCATACTTTTGCTATATTTTCTTATGAAAGACCAAGTTGTGTTAAGAAATAACTACGCCGTATTTGGTAATATTTTTAGCCTAATTTGGTTACTATTTGGAATATATCTATCATCAATTTGGGTCAGTGGTGATGACGCACTTGGAATCGCAATTATTTTAATCTATGCGATCCTTTTTTTTCTTCCATCAGCTGTTATTTTCTTACTTGTACACCGAGACATGTTAGTCCTAAATAAAACAAACTCGTCGATATTATTTCAAAATATCTTCAATACCCAAACCATCCCACTCCA
>PDZT01000098.1 GCA_002753105.1 Deltaproteobacteria bacterium YD0425bin50
ACCAGATATGTATCGGTTATTTGAAATGGCTGCGCCAGAATTGTATGGGAAAGAAAATGATCCTTCAACACAGTTACAAAAAAAGAAACGAATTTTAATTGTTGATGATACGGCTTTTTTCCGACTCATCGAGTCTGAGTATGTCCAGTCTGCTGGCTATGATGTGATTCAGGCAGAAAATGGTAAACAGGCACTGTCATGTTTAGAAGAAGAGCATGTGGATGCGCTGATTTTGGATATTGTTATGCCGCATATGGATGGATGGGAAGTCATTAAAACCATTCGTACTGAAGAACGATGGAAACATCTGCCTGTGATGGCTGTAACATCGCTTTTTGATGAAGAAAATGCTCAAAAAGGGTTTGAAGCAGGGTTTAATGCATGGGAAGCCAAGTTAAATAAAGAACGTTTATTGGAAAAACTCTCGAAAATTTTGGCGTAATTTTTATTTTTTTTAATCAAGGGATAAAATTATGGAAACGAAAAAAAACAGGTTACTGGAATTAAAGGAGATTTAGTATGCCGCAATTAGCTATAAATGGAATATATCAAGACGGAAAGATTATCCCAACGGAAGATATCCCCTTCCATAAACCCATGAATGTTATTATTGTTTTTACTACAGAGGAATCTGTTGAAACCCGTTATTATCAAGATGATTGGCAAATCGCCGAAAAACAAGCATCGGAAGATTATCAAACTGGTAATATCGGGTCTGCTATCAGCATTGATGACATGTTTAATAAGATCGTGTTGAATATACATGGAAATTAAATGGTCTCGCAATTTTGAAAATGGCTTGAAAAAACTTGATAAACATCTTCAACAAAAAGTTCGGGAAAAATTGAAACTGTTTCTTAAAAATAAAATCCATCCATCGCTCCGATATAAAAAAGTTCAGGCGTTGAAAAACGAAAGGCCGTCTGTCTATGAAATATCAATTGATATGAATATCCGCATTACATTACAGGAGTTTGATGATTATATCTATTTGAGAAATATTGGTGGTCATAATATTTTACCCTAACTTAAAACGAAAAAACTAAAAAAAACTATAACCCGAAAGGAGCACTCCATGATCCAGTTTAAACGTATGATGATGCGGTCCAAGTTGGTTTTTGTATTTCTGTGTATCGGCTTAATTCCAGTATTACTGATTGGAGGGATTTCAGCTTATCTCGCACAAGAGGCACTTATAGACGAATCTTTTGATGAACTCTCAGCGCTTCGGGATAATAAAAAACACGAAGCAGAGTATTATTTTAAAGATATGTTAATCATTGCTGAGGTATTTGCACGGAGTAAGGATGTTATTGACCTCTATAACAGACTTTTTGAGTATCATGAAAGTACTGGAGTTAAACCTGATGGAACGTATAATGCTACTTCAGAAGAGTATCGAAAAATTTGGGAAACGGATGGAAAAATAGTGAAACATTTTATTGAAGATACTTCTTATCATGATGCTTTATTGATCTGTTTTGCACATGGCCATGTCATGTTTTCGGTGAATCAGGAGAATGAACTGGGGTCTAATTTGAACTATGGGGTTTTTCAGGATTCTCCATTGGCAAAACTTTGGAAAGAGGTCAGAAAGCAGCGAAAAATGGCCGTTCTCGATTTTCAGGTAGCAGCCAATAGAGAACCATCGCTTTTAGTCGGCTATCCAGTGATGAAAAATGAAGAAATCGTCGGTATTTTTGTTCTGGAACTAGAAGTTGCCGCAATCAATGCGTTTATGCATGAGCGTGCTGGAATGGGAAAAACCGGAGAGATGTATATGGTTGGCCCTGATCAGTTAATGCGCTCGGATTCTTTTCTTGATCCCCAAAACCATAGTGTTGTGAATTCGTTTAAAAATCCAGAAAAAGGAAAGATTGATACAGAAGCTACAAAAGCGGCTTTATCTGGGATAACGGATCAAAAAATGATCCTTGATTATCGAGGAAACCTTGTTTTATCTGCATATACGCCAATCCAGATTGGGGATTTGAAATGGGCTTTACTTGTAGATATTGATAAATCTGAAATTATGGATCCGGTTTTTCATTTAATCGGTTTAATTTGTATTTTTATTTGTATTATTACGGTAATTCTTATTTTTGTTGCTTATAATATCTCAAAAATGATTACGAATCCGCTGTTAAAAGGAGTGGACTTTGCAAAGCGTGTTTCTAACGGCGATCTGACGAGCACGATTACGCTTGATCAGGAAGATGAAGTTGGAATATTGGCAAGGTCATTATCTGATATGGCCAGTGAGCTACGCCTTGTTTTAACGGATGTTGTGGATACATCAAACAATTTATCGAGTACATCTGAAGAGTTATCCACTATTTCAGCGCAACTGACCTCTTCAGCAAATAATTTAACTGATCAGAGTAAAACCATTGCGGTTGCCGCAAATCAGGTGAGTGAAAATGTTACTATTGCGGCTTCTGCGACTGAACAATCCAGTTCATCTGTTGCCAATATCGCAAACATGACTGAGGAAATGTCATCAACATTTATTGAAGTCGCGAGATTTTCTCAGGAAACCGTTAATAATGTAAAAGCAGTGTCAGATGCTAGTGGAGAGATGTCTGAAGGCATGACTCAGATTGCTGCTGCTGTTGAAGAACTGAATTCATCATTAAACGAGGTTTCCAAAAATACAGCACAAGCCAACCGCATTTCACAAAATGCAAGTAAACGAACAGGTGATATTAATACACGCATGAATGCGCTGGTCAATGCTGCAAAACAAATTGGGCGAGTTGTTGGCGTCATCAAAAATATTGCAGATAAAACAGATATGTTAGCGCTCAATGCCACGATTGAGGCTGCCAGTGCTGGTGAAACAGGAAAAGGCTTTGCTGTCGTAGCAGGAGAAGTCAAGGAACTGGCAAAACAATCCGCTGAAGCCACTGAAGAGATTGCCGGCCAAATCGAACAGATTCAGATGAGTACAAATGAAGCATTTTCCGCAATCAATGAAATCAATAAAATCATTGAAGAAATCGCATCTATTAATGAAATGAATGCAAGTTCTATTGTTGAACAAACGTCAACAGCCGGAGAAGTTGCGAAAACCGTTGCAGGTAATGTGCGTATGATAAAAAGCATTGCCAAAAACGCTAATGATTCTACAGAGCTTGTCAGAAATATTGCAAAATCAATGGATGAAATTTCAAAAACAGCCAAACAGGTTGCCATGCATGTGGATGAACTGTCTAAAGGAATCAGTGATATGGCCAAATCATCTATGGTTTCTGCCAAAAGCGTCCGGGATATATCTGGTAACATGCAGGGGATTACAGTATCTGCACAAAATACCGCATCCGGCGCAGAACAAACCAAAAAATCCGCAGATCAGCTTGCCAAGATGGCATCTGTTCTTTATGAAATTATCAAAAAATTTAAAATTTAGTTAGGGTAAACGCACGATGGGGGATAATCTTAAAATTATAGTTGTAGATGACAGTGTTTCATATAGAAATATTATATCCAAAATTATTGCAGGCATTAAAGATGTTGAATTCGTTGGAACTGCAGCCGATGGAAAAATTGCACTGGCCAAAATCGAACAATTCAAGCCAGACCTTGTCATTTCAGACATCATGATGCCTGTGATGAATGGTATTGAACTCCTTGAAATTATCAATAAACGCTATCAGGATATGGATGTAATCATTGTGAGCGGCATTGGCTCAGACCAAAGCCATTTAACAGTAAGAGCGCTTGAATTAGGCGCATTGGATTTTATTACCAAGCCTCCATGTTCTGAAGCGTCAGTTCAGGAAAATTATGATCAAATCAAAAACATGCTGATGCCTGTGATTTCTCTAGCTAAGACCAGAAAATATACAAGAGAAATTCGAAAACTTTCTAGCGTAGCGACAGAACAAGAGCCGATTCAAAACAAAATTGTTGATACTGTGAAACCGGTAAAGCAACTTGGAAAAAAGATCAGTAAAATTGATGTGATTGCGGTAGGCGTATCGACTGGAGGGCCTAAAGCCCTGATAGAAATTATCCCGCAATTAAAGAATATAGAATTACCGATTTTAGCTGTCCAGCATATGCCTCCGTTGTTTACCCAAACCTTAGCCGAACGGTTGAATAAACTCTCGATGATTCAGGTGGTTGAAGCACAGCAAGGTGAAATCATACAAAATGGCGTCATGTATTTTGCCCCCGGCGGTGTGCATATGATTATCAAAAAAAAGGCAACTCAAGTTGAAATTGATCTGATTGATACTGTTCCGGTGAACTCCTGTAAACCTTCAGTTGATGTTCTTTTTAACAGCATTGCCAATGTCTATGGCGGCAATGTATTAACTGTCATTTTAACAGGTATGGGAAATGATGGAGCTAAAGGGGTTACAACAATTCGTAAAAAAGGAGGCTATTCCCTCATTCAGGATGAAAAAACAAGTGTGGTCTGGGGAATGCCCGGTTCTGTGTTTAACTTAAATCAAGCTGATGAAGTATTGCCGCTCCATCAAATTGCCGGCCGTATTATGGAAATTGTGAAAGACTGATATAGATTTTCAGATTTTCGATTTTCGATTTTCGATTTGTAATTTCCCAAAACATTGGATCGTGCATATTTCTTTTTTGAAATTATTTATTTATCTGAAAAGCTATAGCTATGGCGAAAATACTTGAAGCGGAGTTTGAATTATTTAAGTCCTTTATTGAAGAAGAGTGTGGTATTCATATTCAAAAAGGAAAAGAATATCTTATCGAGACCCGATTATCAGATATGCTTGATGAACTCAGTTGCCGTTCTTATTATGAATTTTACAAAAAAATAACTTCAGACATCAGTGGAAAATTAAAAAACCGAATCATTGATGCCATGACCACCAATGAGACGTATTGGTTTCGGGATGAAAGCACATGGGAATATTTAGAAAAAGTATTAGTACCCTCATTTATTGAAAAACTAAAAGCGGGAAATAAAATTAGAATCTGGTCAGCCGCAGCATCTACTGGTCAGGAAATCTATTCATTAGGTATTCTATTTAACGCACTTTTAAAAAAACAAAATGCATTACATTTATTGAACTCCATTGAATTTTTTGCGACAGATATTTCCTTCTCTGCCCTGCTGATTGCTAAAGCTGGCCGTTATGGTTCGTTAGCTATGAGTCGTGGGCTTACATCAGATGTTCTTGATAAATATTTTGTAAAAGACATGAATGTATGGATTTTGGATGCAGAATTAAGAAAAAAAGTAACCTTTCAACAATTTAATTTACAAAACAGTTTTATTTCTCTTGGGGTTTTTGATTTAATTCTTTGCCGAAACGTGATTATTTATTTTTCAGAAGCATTTCGTGCAAAACTCTTTGTTAAACTTTTCAATACGTTAAAACCTAGCGGAATTCTTTTATTGGGAAATTCAGAATTTATTCGTGGTCTATCCGGTCAATTTGAAACGAGATAATAAAAAAATGCTATTATCTATACAAAAATATAGGAGAAATTCATGCGTGTTCTATCAGTAGATGATTCTGAAACAATTCGCAAAACCGTTCAAAATATTATGGAAGTTATCCAAGCAGAATTTTTGGAGGCTGAAAATGGATTAAAGGCCTTAGAAGTTCTGGCAAGCGTTGATGGCAAAGTTGATGTCATTTTATTGGACTGGCAAATGCCGGAAATGGATGGATATGAATTTTTAACCACGATCAAAAAAGATAAACGCTACCGTTCCATTCCTGTGATTATGCTCACCACAATTTCCCAGAAAGAAAAAATGATTGATGCCATCCGGGCAGGCGCTAAACAGTATATTACCAAACCATTTACAGAAGAAGGGCTGATTATTAAAATTTTACAAACCTTAGGCGTTGAAAGTATTGATCAGCTTTAGGGTAGTCTTTGAGTTTTTTTAACAGAATAATGAACGAGGAATAAATAATGATGATAGAATCCTATATAAATTCTATAAGGTATGTAACAGATATAAAAGGTAGGCATCAGGAAGTTATTATTCCCATTAAACTGTGGAAGGATATTGTTGAAGAAATTGAAAATCTGAAAGAAAAGCAGAATTTTTTGATGGGGATTAAAACAGCGTGTCAGGAAGTTAAAATAAAAAGAACAGAAAAAGGATCAAAACAAACATTAGAAGAATTTTTAAATGAGTTATAAAATAATTCCAACCGAAAATTTTAAAAACATATAAAATCAAAAAAAACGAATTTTAGCGATGATGAAATTATAATGATTTTAGAACAGGAAAATTTACTTTAATGAAAATAAAAAGTAAAAAGAAAGATATATTGTGAATCAGCCCTCTTTTGACTATCGTGCGCCCAATCTTATTGATCAGATCATCTATATTGAAATCGGAACACGTTTAAGCCTTTGGATAAATACAAGTTCAGATCCGCTTTTATCAAATACGTTTATTGGAATGGATATAGGGCACTATGTATTGGTTAAGCCTGATCAGGAAATCCAGAATAAAATTATAAAACAGGGTGACACGATTATTGGAACGTATTTATGCCGGAAACAACTCCTTGCGTTTAAAACCGCTGTGATGGCATTTCTTAACCAACCTGTTCAACTTCTGATATTAAAATTTCCAGACATATTACAATTAGTTGATTTTCGTCAGGCTAAACGAACCTTATGCTATTTTAAAGCTGAGATGAAAATAGGCGAAGTACGTAGTGAATGCAGTGTTATTGATGTTAGTATCAAAGGATGTCGGTGCCAGATTTCAAAAAATCGAAATCAACACCCCATACTTATTCAAATGGATGACTATGTACTCATTGAGTTCAAAGAAGAAAAGCTGAACTGTCATGGAATTGTGCGAAATATTGAAATGAAAAATTATACCTATATAATTGGTGTTGAATTTACTCATGAGCTTCATGAGTTAAGTTATTTATACCCCTTAATTGATAAATGTGAAAAAGAGAAATGTTCAGTTATTCTGGATATGTCGATGCATAATAAGTACTGGTAAGGCCGAAACGAAGATCAAGGCTGGGTAATATTTTTTTGAAATATCTTATACAGAATTGTAGGGGCGAACCTTGTGTTCGCCCTCCAAAAGGGCGATGACAAGCATCGCCTCTACATTGTGGCCGAAACGAAGATCAATGCCCTTATTTCTGGACGACTCCTTATGTTTTTTTATTCATTTCATTATAAATTAATCCAAAAAGTCCTTAAGGAAAGATATATATGCAATCCACAGAATCAACACAAACAACCCACAAAATAAAAACCCCAAAAAATCTTTCACCCCGAATTCAATGGCTAAGAGATTATTATTTTAAAGGTGTTGACAGAGCATGGAATAACGAATTTACTGCATTTACTACGGGTACTCCGTGGGATATTCAATATAATGAACTGACCTATTACATTGTCCCTGAAAACTATTCATTTTTTCAGGCGATGACCTCAAGTTTCAAGCAGACAGCTCATCCTGTCAAATTGCCAGCCCATTTTTGGAAATTGTCTTTACCCGAAAGAGTCGCATGGTTTAATAAACAGGTGATGGTAAATTATCTTCCTCAAGAAATATTACCCGGCGATTTGATTGCTGGTGGCCGGTTTAATGTCTATACATCGTTTTGCTTAACCGAAAAACAAGCTGAGCAAAGACAGAAATTATTAGCAGGAAAACATGGTTCAAGAGAACAAATCAAATGGTTTCATTACAAAGGCTATGGAAATTGTGGAGCTACATGTGGCCATCTGATTCCTGATCATCAAAAAGCGCTTCAAATTGGATGGAAAGGCATTCATGCTGAACTGAACTCCAGATATCAGGCATTAAGCCAATCCGATCAAAACAGCCCCAAAGGTAAACAATTACAAGCCATGATGATTTCTGCAACCCTGCCAAAAGAACTCTCAGAAAAATACGCAACACTTTGTAATGATCTATCGTTGGCTGAAAAAAATGAAGAACGAAAAACAGAACTTCAACACATGGCAAGAAATCTTCAAAAAGTTCCTTGGGAACCTGCAGAAACATTTTGGGAAGCAGTACAAGCATTATGGCTGAATCACATGTTAATTATGAGTGATGAGAATTACCCGGGTCCCGGTGTTTCTTTTGGCAGAATCGATCAATACCTGTTACCCTATTGGAAACAGTCAATTGCAAACGGAATGACTCGTGATTTTGGAAAAGAAATACTGAAATGCTTTTGGATGCACACCAATACAGCGTATGACGCAATTATCCGAACTGGTGGAAATCAGGGCATTACGTCGGGTTACGGCCAGTTGATTACACTTTCTGGATTAGGAAAAGACGATCAGGACATGACTAATGACTTAACCTATATTTTGCTTGAGGTGATCGATGAGATGTCGCCTATTTTGGAACCTAAACCGAATATTCGCCTGCATCAAGGATCACCAGACAGGCTTCTGGATAAAGTCGTAGATATGATTGCTACAAGTCAGGGTGCCCCATTTTTATTGAATTTTGATGAGCGGTCTATGGCTGGAATGATGCGTGAGGCAAACAAATCAAATTCACTCCATTTAATTCATGAAAACAATGTGTATGAATACTCGCCTGTAGGTTGTCTTGAAAATACAATGGTCGGCAATGACAGGTCTGGAACCGTAGATAACAATTTAGATTTGCTTAAAGCTATTGAATTAACACTTACAGGCGGAAAAGACCTACTCCCTTATGCTGACCCGATCACTGGAAAGCAATTTCCAATAAAACAAGACGGTTGTCTGACAAGTAATGCAAGGTATTTTACTTCTTTTGAGCAATTTTTTCGAGCGTTTAAAAAACAGCTTGCATTTATTATTCAACAATGTGTGGAAACCTATGAAGCATCTGAATTCATTCGTTCACAATTCCATCCAACTCCCTATCTTTCATGTCTTGTCAAAGGATGTGCTGAAAAAGGCTTGGATATTACTCAAGGCGGGGCTGAATTGAGTTTTACAACCATCAATCCCATTGGTTTTGCCACCACCATTGATTCACTTTTAGCCATAAAATATTTAGTATTTGATGAGCGTGTATGCACCATGAAAGAACTGATAAATGCGTTAAAAGCCAATTGGAACGGTTTCGAAGTACTTCAGGCAACAGCAAAGTATAAAGCGCCTAAATATGGAAGAGATGATCATGATGCCGATGCGTTAGGTAAAAAAGTCATGGACATCTGGACAGAAGAAGTATGGAAGCATCAAACCAAATCAACTCAAAGACAATTTCGTCCCGGGTTACTCAGTTGGAATTACTGGGTTGAGGATGGATACATTTTACCAGCAAGTCCAGATGGCAGACCGTGTGGTAAATTTTTATCCAATGCCATTTGTCCATCTACAGGTGCAGATATCTATGGCCCAACTGCAAATACAAATTCTGTGGGAAATGTGTTGGGTGGACGGACTCAGGATAAAAATCAAGGCGATTGGCGTGATTATAAGAATAGCGTTCCTAGCGGCGCAAGTCATACCATTACGTTTAATCCTTCTTTTCTTAAAGACAAAACGCACAAAGAAAAATTTAAGGCATTTTTAAAAGGATATACTGAAAATGGTGGCACAGCACTTCAGATTAACATGCTTGATCCAGATATGCTTCGGGATGCCCAAAA
This sequence comes from Deltaproteobacteria bacterium YD0425bin50, assembly GCA_002753105.1. Taxonomy (GTDB): domain Bacteria; phylum Desulfobacterota; class Desulfobacteria; order Desulfobacterales; family YD0425bin50; genus YD0425bin50. The sequence continues at coordinate 9,597 of PDZT01000098.1, forward strand.
ACATCCTCAGGATTACAGGCATCTTTTAGTACGAATTACAGGATATAATGCCTATTTTACAAGTATTGGAAAAGAACTTCAAGACGAAGTGATTGCGCGTTTAATGCATGGTAATTCGTAACTATGGAGATAAGCTATGAAACAAATAGATCGCAAAAGTGAAGTATATGCCCGGGTTCTTGACATCCAAAGAATGTCAACTGAAGATGGCCCGGGTATAAGAACAACCATTTTTTTTAAAGGATGCACATTAAAATGTACATGGTGTCATAATCCTGAAAGCATTTCTGCATTACCTCAGGTTCACTGGATTGACTCAAGATGTATTGGATGCCGTAATTGCCTCAATACTTGCCCAAAGGATGCGATAGTATTTGAATCCACTGGGATTACAATCAATCGAAAACGTTGTGATGGGTGCGGACAATGCGCAGACAGATGTCCATCTACAGCCATGTCATATTTAGGCAGTTTGTGGGATGTTGATGCGCTTTTTTCAGAAGCCATGAAAGATCGGGTGTATTATGAAAAATCTGGCGGTGGTATTACGATTTCTGGCGGTGAACCTACTCTCCAATTCTATGCGGCTGTTAAGCTATTCAAACAGCTTCATGAGGCTGGCATACATACGGCCATTGATACCTGTGGATTGTATCCATCTCAAAGTTTGTTCCAATTACTACCCTATACCGATATGATTCTGTATGATATTAAGGAAATGGATCCAAACCGTCATAAAAAATTCACGGGGCATTCAAACAAAACTATTCTAAAAAATCTTATGGATCTCTCTAACTATATTGCAAACCACCATCTCCAAAAAACCTTATGGATTCGAACGCCAATTATTCCCAATGCTACTGCAACACCAGAAAATATTATAGCAATAGGAAATTTTCTTGCTAAACATCTGAACGGTTTCGTGAGTCGCTGGGATTTGTGTGCATTCAATAATCTCTGTAAAGATAAATACCTGAGACTTGGTCTAAATTGGTCTTTTAAAAATGCAGAACTGTTAACTGAAGAGTGTATGGTTGAACTTGCTGATATTGCGAAAACCTCTGGTGTTGATCCTGATCTTGTTCAATGGAGCGGCATGACACAACAGTTTAAAATCGAGAGGAAATATGCTGTCTAAAGAACCGCAGAAAATTTTAATTGTGGATGATGTAACTGAGAATATAAAAATTCTTATTGAACTGCTCAAAACCGATTATGTTACTTTTTTTGCTAAAAATGGTAAAACCGCGCTGGAAATCGCTAAAATGAAAAAGCCGGATTTGATTCTTTTGGATATTATTATGCCGGAGATGGATGGTTATGAAGTCTGCCAAAAACTTAAAGCAAACGAATTAACTCAGGATATTCCGGTGATATTTATTTCTGCTATGAACGAAGTGGGAGATGAGGCTAAAGGACTGGAAATCGGTGCGGTAGATTACATCACTAAGCCAATCAGCCAGCCGATTGTCAAAGCTAGGGTTCGAAATCATCTTAAACTACGAGAAGCTATGCAGGAATTGAAACGTCTTTACAATATGGCGCTGGATGCCAACCCAATGACCGGATTACCGGGTAACAATAGTATAGCGAGCAGAATTGAAAAGGCTTTAAGTGAAAAGGAAAGGATCGGGGTGCTCTATTCTGACTTAGACAATTTTAAAGCATTTAACGATAAATATGGATTTGCGATGGGAGACAAGGTTATTTTATTTACCGCTCAGGTTTTAAAAAAAGCCATTTCTTCAGCGAATATTCCTGATCCCTTTATTGGTCACATTGGTGGTGATGATTTTGTTGCAATTGTTCCTTCTGATCAACTTGAAACAGTATCCAGCGAAATTGCCCGTCAGTTTGATGATGGCATAATTCAATTTTATACACCGGAAGATGCAGAAGCTAAATGTATCTGTTCTATTGATAGAAAAGGCGAAAAACAGGCATTCCCTCTAATGTCAATCAGCATGGCAGGAGTCGATTTATCTCATCAGGTATATACGCAATACATTCAGGTCAATGATGCTTTAGCCGGGGTTAAAAAAATGGCTAAGGCGGTACATGGCAGCAGTTTTTTTATGGATCGACGGGGAAAAAATTAAAAAATAATAAAGGAGAGAATCATGAAAAAAAGTGTTCTGATCGTGAGTTTAATGTGCTTGTATGTGTTCATGCAGGATAGTAATTTATGGTCTAAAGATACAATTATCTGGGGACATGCATGTGTTCCCCCGTTGTACTTCTGTGAAGGCGAAAAAGTAACTGGAGTAGGCGCTGATATTGAAAATATCATTTTTGAAAATATTCCGGAATACACTCATCAGCGGTTGAGCAGTAATCTTGAACGAATACTAGAAAATCTCAAAAATCAGGGGTTGTTTTGCAATGCATCGATATCCAAAAATCCTGAA
>PDZT01000099.1 GCA_002753105.1 Deltaproteobacteria bacterium YD0425bin50
TACTATGAATGATGTGGATAAGTTCATATTTCCCTGTTTTTTTAAAGCAGAGCATAAAAAAATTGCCCAAACGTTAGGTGCAGATAAAAAATTAATTGACAATCTCCATGAAGCGTGCGGAGAAACCGGTACGGCACATCCGCTGATGATGTTGGTTTCAGCTTTAGAAACAGCCAAACCCGGAGATCGGATTTTGGTTGCAGGATTTGGTCAGGGGTGTGATGCGCTGTATTTTAAAGTTACCGAAGAGATTCAAAAACTCAGTCCAAGAAAAGGCTTTAAAGGTCATTTATCTGACAAAAAAACCATTCATAACTATGAAAAATGGCTTGTGTTTAGAGAACTGATTTCTAAAGAAATGGGCATACGCGCTGAAGCGCCAACGCAAACCGCATTAACAACGCTGTACCGAAAACGAAAAATGCTGTTAGGCCTTGTCGGTGGAAAATGCCGTGAATGTCAAACGCCTCAATTCCCCAAAATGGATATATGTGTGAATCCAAAATGCGGCGCTGTAAACAGTCAGGATGACTATGAATTTTCAAATATCAAAGCGAAAATCAAAACATTTACTGGGGATATGCTAGCGGTTTCGCTTGATCCTCCACAGAAATATGGCATGATTCAATTTGAAGGCGGCGGTCGGTTTATGGCTGATTTTACAGACTGTGAACTGGATGATTTAAAAGTGGGGCTGCCTGTGGAAATGGCGTTTAGAATTCGCACGCTTCCGTCATCATCTGAGCGCGGATTTACCAATTATTTTTGGAAGGCAATTCCGATTCCTCAACCTGAACAAGCTGTTGAAATTATTCGATTTGATGGTCGAGTTGCAATTATTACAGGTGCAGGCGGCGGGCTTGGCAGACAGTATGCTCTTGATCTGGCAAAACGTGGAGCCAAAGTGGTGGTCAATGATTATGGCGGTTCACGAGATGGTTCTGGAACCGGTTCAGCATCGCCTGCAGAAAAAGTCGTGCAGGAAATAAAAAATTTAGGCGGAGAAGCCGTTGCTAATTACGATAATGTTGCCACAGTAGAAGGCGGTGAACATATTGTCAAAACTGCGATGGATACATTTGGCCGCGTAGATATTGTCATCAATAATGCGGGAATTTTACGAGACAAAAGCTTTACCAAAATGGAGCCTGAAAACTGGTATTCTGTGATTGATGTGCATTTGAATGGAGCGTATCATGTAACTCGGCCAGCATTTAAAGTCATGAAAGAAAACGGCTATGGCCGGATTTTATTTACCACATCTGCCGCTGGACTCTACGGCAATTTCGGTCAAACCAATTACAGTTCAGCCAAAATGGCGCTGGTTGGCTTTATGAACGCATTAAAAATCGAAGGCATGAAAAGTAATATTAAAGTCAATACCATTGCGCCGCTAGCCGGAACTCGTCTGACTGAAGACATTATGCCTCCAGATGTATTTGCCAAGATGAAACCTGAGTATGTATCTCCGATGGTGTTGTATCTGTGTAGTGATGAATGCAAAGAAACCGGTGCGGTATTTAATGTAGGTATGGGCTATGCCAATCGGGTTTGTGTAATGACAGGTCAAGCGGTGAATGTTGGGAATCAGGAACAACTGCCAACACCAGAAACCATTCAGGAACATTGGGAAAAAATAAATAGCTTAAAAGGCGCCAAAGAATATTTTGATTTGAATACAGCCATGATTGGGTTATTTACGTCACCGCCTGCTGAAGAAAAACAGGTTGAGCACTCATCAGCTAAAGAGGGTTTAAGCGTAGAAGGCATATTTGAGATGATGCCCAAGTCATTTAATCCTGAAGCGGCTGCTGGTGTAGCGGTTGTATTTCAGTATGAGATTGCAGGCGATGGCGGCGGCAGTTGGATCGTAACCATTCATGATAAAACCTGTAAGGTGGAAAAGGGCAAATCCGACAATCCAACATGTACATTAAAAATAGCAGCGCCAGATTATATCAAGCTGGTCAACAAAGAAATGGATGCCATGAAAGCATACACTTCAGGCAAGTTAAAAATTGAAGGCGATATTATGAAATCCCAGCTTATTGAAAAGCTGTTCACCATAAAATCATAGGAGGCAAATCATATGGCTACGGGTATTAAAGATAAAGTGGTTATCTTAGGTATGGGATGCACCCGGTTTGGAGAACGCTGGGATGTGGGGGCTGAAGAGTTAATGGTTGAAGCATTTCAGGAATGCTTGAAAGATGCAGGCATTGAAAAAAAAGACATTCAGGCTGCATGGCTTGGAACCTGTATGGAAGAAGTCAATGTCGGCAAAACCGGTATGCCTCTTGCTGTAACTTTACGATTGCCGATGATTCCGGTTACAAGAGTTGAAAATTACTGTGCCACTGGATCCGAAGCATTTCGAGCCGCAGTGTATGCAGTTGCTTCAGGTGCGTATGATATTTGTTTAGCATTAGGCGTGGAAAAATTAAAGGATACGGGGTATGGCGGCTTGCCAAATTTTGGGTCTAATGCCGGAACATTAACATGGCAGTGGTGGCCTAATCTATCCGCTCCCGGATCATTTGCGCAATTAGCCAGTGCGTATGCGGCAAAATATAAAGTATCAGATAAAGACTTAAAACGGGCGATTGCTCATGTATCTGTAAAAAGTCATGACAATGGCGCATTAAATCCCAAAGCGCATCTGCGAAAACCCGTTACAGAAAATCAGGTGTTGTCTGCACCGATTATTGCGCATCCACTGGGGTTGTTTGATTGCTGCGGTGTAAGCGATGGGTCTGCCTGTGCGATTGTTACAACGCCTGAAATTGCAAAAAAAATGGGAAAGAAAGATTTGGTGTCAGTCAAAAGCTTACAAATAGCCTTAAGCAGCGGTGAAGAAGCCGGCTTTAATGAATGGGATGGGGATCATTTTATGACCACATCCAAAGCAAGTATCATGGCTTATAAAGAAGCTGGTATTTCTGATCCCAAAAAAGAAATTAGCATGATGGAAGTGCATGATTGTTTTTCAATCACTGAGTTGGTAACGATGGAAGACTTGCATATTTCTGAAAGAGGCAAGGCATGGCGTGATGTCATGGATGGGATGTATGACCGCAGCGGCAGGGTCCCATGTCAAGTCGATGGCGGGCTGAAATGTTTTGGTCATCCTATCGGCGCATCCGGTTTACGCATGTTGTATGAAATGTATTTGCAACTGCACGGCAGAGCTGGAAAACGGCAGATTGAAAATCCAGTGTATGGTCTTACGCATAATTTAGGCGGATTTCCATTTCAGAATATTTGTGCGATTTCGATTATTGGGAAATACGAGTAAAGCAATTAGGAATTACAATTAAGAATTAAGGATAACGTCAGGATAAGTTAATTTCGTGACGTTATCCTTTTTTTCTATTAATTTTTTTTTTTCTACTCTGCGAACTAGTATTAGTATTAGGTTCTGGTGACCATTTGATTTTATTATTACATCAGAATCACTCAAAGTTATCTGATATATTGAATGTATTTATGGTGATTCTGAAATGTCAACAGAACCTCATCTAATTCATGGATTTCTTTTCAATTATTTTATTAATATCACCAATCTGATGACTAATTTTAATAGCTTCTTTAATCTTTCTGAGTTTTTCGATATCTCGAATCTTCTGGATTTGCGGAAGTATTTTCTGGCTTTCTTCCCCATATTTTATCACTAACGCCAATTCAATTCCTTCTATAAGTCCTTGTTTGACTCCCTGCTGAAGTCCTTGTTTGACTCCTTGTTTGAGCCCTTGGTTAATCACAGTTCAAATGTTCTTTGTACACAGAACGCTAAATATACCTCCGATTTTCTGGATACCGGCTTTCGCCGGTATGACGATCGACCTAAGCGTAATTATACCAATCGTGCGATCGTCATGCCGGGACTTGATCCGGCATCCAGAAAGTATAGTCATTCTTCACTTGCTACATTGAGTTCCCAAAGAACAGCTTCGCTTTTGACTTCCCGTTTACCTTGTAAGTGGCAATAAGCACAGGTACTATCTAATAGAGCAATGGCTTTCCCGGGTAAATAGGATTGTTTAAGATATTTGTCGCTTAAAAATACAGCCGATTTAATCGCATCTTCATTGATGATGACTTGATGGTGTTTTTCAAAGCGGGATTTAATGCCTTCAAGAATTTCAATGGTTTTGGCAATAGAACAAGGCTGGATATTTATTTTTTTAAACCGACGCATAAATGCAGGGTCTTTGCTTAAATATGTTTCACCTTCATAAGTAGTAGCGCCAATGCAGGGAAATTCACCTCGGGAAAGAAGGGGTTTTAAAATGTCACCGGCACCAAAAGACCCTTCTGATGAACCGGCATTCAATAAGGTATGAATCTCATCGATAAAAACAATAATATGATCCCGATGCTGTAATACGGCATTCATAAGCGTTTCTAATCGTTGTTCAAAATCTCCACGATAACGGGTTCCAGAAACAAGACGATTAACGGAAAGGGCAAACACTTCCTTGTTTTTAATATGCTGCGGAACCTTATCGGATAGGATTAAACGAGCAAGACCTTCAACAATTGCCGTTTTTCCCACTCCCGGATGTCCCACCAGCAACGGATTGTTCGTTTCCATTTGAGATAGAATCTGCATTAACCGAAAAATTTCCTGATCCATATAAAGTACGGGTTTAAGCCTTGACAAATACGATTTGTCAGTTAAGCGTATGCCAAATTGATCCAACACATGATACTGAGATAAACAATCCATTGCAGGGTTGGTAAAAAGCGTATAGAGTTCCTGAGGTAATTCATAGTCCTTAGGTATAAACAGATACACCCGATCCCCTCGTCCAAGCAGACTTCGATACATTTCTTTGATTAACGATCGAATTTCTCCACATTGTGGATTAACTACATGTTTTTCACCGATATAATGATGAAAATCTTCAAGAATATAAGCAACTCTTTCCTGCGGTCTCTTGATGATAAATTCCAAAATTTCATAAGGTTCCTGCAAATGAGCTGTATTAGCGTCTTCAAATAACGGAAATTGTTTGGAAAGATGTCTTATCTGAAGTCCCCGGGATTTATTCCAGATCACTGGAATATACCCTTGTGCTAAAATACTTCCGGTTAATGCTTCTAAATCCAGTAACGGGTGCATATAAGAAATCATAAACAGAGAAGCAGTGAGCGGAATTTGAGCAATAGAGTTATATTGATGATGATCAGTTAATATGGACAAGTTTAATATCTACCCGTCGATTTTTAGCTTTATTTGTATTTTCTGTATTGGGTAATACCGGTTGGCTATCTCCTAAACCAACCATCGTGATTTTATTTGGATTTATTCCCAATTGAACAAACGCTCTGGCAACAGCACTTGCTCTTGCTAATGAAAGGCCAATGTTATCACCATATTTTAACCAGCTTGTCCAGCGAATAGGCTGGTTATCGGTATGCCCTTCTAAACGGATTTGAATAGTAGAATCTTTGAGAACAATCATACAAATAGCCTCAAGTTTTTTCATTTCTAATTGAGGAATATCCATACTTCCTAATTGGAAATAAACCATTTCATAAGTGTTCGGTATAGCGGGAGATTGAACAACTTTCGCTTGGCTTTCTGTGGGCGCCTGAATTTTGTTCTCAAGCGTGGTTTCAATTTGTGTTAAGCGCTGGTTAATCTGCTCCGTATCCACAACTGGAACTGGTGCTGAAACAGGTTGTTGTTGGGGCCGCGATGCTATATTCTGAATGGTTTGATCCACTGTAGATTCGAGCTGTTGTACTTGATCTGTAATACCCATCAATCTATTTTTTTCATGATACATAGTCATACCGCCCCAGATAATCAGAGCTACTAAAAGAATTCCCGATAAACTGAATGCCATCCATTTTTTAGGTGTAATGGCTAACTGGTTTTTATAGAATATAACCTGATCCTTTAACGAGTCATTCGCATGAGTTAATGTTTGGCATTCAGCTATACTTGCTTGTAAAGCGTGTGTTGCTTTTTCGCTTTCCGAAGATAAAGACATGGAAAGTGCTGTTTTTTCCTGATTCAACACTTGAATAGTTTGTTCATAGTCTTTTTTTTGCTTTTCTAATTCACACTGGATCGCTTCGGCTTGCTTTTCTAAGGTTACAAGCCGCTGTTCTAAAAAACGCTTTTCTTCTTTTAAGGTTATATTTTCAATAGTAATCGTTTGTAAGCGCGATTCAAAGACCTGCTTTTCCTCAGCTAATTTTTGATGCAATTGCTGTTCAACACGCTGTTGAGATTCTTCCTGTAAACGGGCTTTTTGCTCAACCTCTGTTATTTTTTCTTGGAGTTCTTTGACCTTAATCTCATTTTCTTCAAGGATTGCTTTGTATTTTTCTTCGATGGCATTTAATTCAAATTGGATATCCTGTTTTTCATTGATGAGATGTTCAAGTCTTTTTTCCAAGCGTTTTTTTTCAACAACATAGGTTTCCCGCTGTGTTTCTTCATATTGCTTTTCTTTAAGAATCTGATCGCTTAATTTCTGCAGAACTTCTTCCAAGGTCTGAGTGGGTTGAATTAACGCATATCCATCGTATTTCTCCCCATCTGTTTTTTCTTGTTCATAGAGCTGTTTGATTTTTTCTATTTGTTTTAAATGGGTTTCCTGCAGTCGTTTGGATGAAAATTTCCGTATTGCTTCCATCCGTTTTGCGAGAAGTGTTTCCAAATCAGGTTCTAATTCATTCGCTAATTGAGATCCGAATTGTTCGATCCACAAACTAACCTGTTCATTAGATAAATCTGATTTTTTACTATAATTTTCCATTGGTATAGCTTCCATAGTTATTCCATTTTGCTTTCACGTTGTAATAATTTTATCTGAGTATAGGCTTCATCTCTCTGAATAAACCCCTGTTCGGCAAGTGTCATGCTCTCGGTAAGCATCTCCCGCAAGATATTTCTTTCACTGATCAGTCTTTCTATCGTACTGGTATTATCCAAACACGTTGTTTTAAGCGTTTGAATTTGAGTTTCTAAATCTGCATATGAAGCAAGTTTTTCTTCATTCACCATATCAGATTGACGCTTCAATTGCTCCATTTGCTCTTCAGTTTGTTTTTGGCTTTGAATCGCTTGGTTCAATGCAAATTCGAATTCATTTTTTTGCTGATTTATTTTGTCTTTTTCTTTTAAAGCCGAAACCATACGAAAATTGAGGATATCGATCATTTCCGCATGTTTTTCATCAGCATCGTTTAATATGGTTTCAAACGAGTCAATAGCGGCCTGATAAAATTTCATTAATACAGATTGAAAGCGGTCATTGATATCGTTTTTTAAGCGATTTTTAAAAATGTCGCCCAACTCCATCAAGAGTTGTTGAGATAGCTGATTCAGTTCTTTGTTGGTTTTCATAAGTTTTCTCTGTGCTCTCTGTGTCCTCTGGGGTAAAACTATCCTAACAAAGCATCCCGGCAATGGATTGAATATCTTTAGCAAAACCTGACTTAGGCGCATTCAGTAAAGCGGGTTTAAGTTTGGCACATGCCACTCCAACCGCATCATCTTCTCTAACCTTGACAACTAAACTACTTTGAATATTCAGGTATTGATTCATCAGATGTTGAATAACAGCGCCTGCATTCATATCTTTTTCAGCACGCGCACGATTAACAACAATAATCGGCTGCACCCCGGACAAAATTTTTTCTATGGTTACTACTGCCTCAGGTGCAATACGCTTTGTTTCCTTGATAATCCCCTGCATCGTCTTTAACTCAGGATGCGCATCAAAATCTTTTGCTCTTTCCATAAGTTCCAGTAAACTATCTTGTTTTTGACGGGTAAAGGATAAGGCCAGCCGTCTAAACAATAGACTTTTAATAAAGCTGTAGGCATTCAGCAAGGACGGAACTTCAGGTGTAGTAATGAGTAAACTTTGCTGTGCAATCATCACAAAATCAATCACATTCATGGATGCACCTGCACTCAGGTCTAAAACAAGATAATCACAGGATATAGCAGAAACATTACGAATCAGTTTTAGCTTTTTACTATAATGCAGATTGGCTACACCCGGAATATCGCCTCCGCAAATAATATCAAGATGGGGAATATCTGTCTTTAAAAGCAGTTGTGACAGATGAGGAACTTTATTTAAAATAAAATCAGTTAAGCTAAACGGAACGTTTCGAATTCCAAACACCGTATGCAGGTTCGATGCGCCTAAGTCTAAATCAACGACTACCACTTTTTGACCAAGCTGAGCCAGCGCAATGGAGAGATTCGCAGAAATAGTTGTTTTGCCAACCCCTCCTTTGGGGCCAACCATTGCAACAATTTGACTATTTCTCTCCATGTATCGTTATCGAGCTTTAATCAAGTTTTAAAAACCGCATTAAATCTGATTTTAAGCTACTTTCTTTTGGGGTTACAGTTTTGAGTTTGGGCTTTGGGTTAATCTGCTGGTCAAGCCTTTTTTTTATCTGCTTACAGATAGCCTCAGGATTAAACGGGTCTTCCATGCCCACACACAATGCCCAGTCATCATTATGTAAGTAGGCCACCATTTGAGTCACATCCTGAGAACCACCAATAACTATCCAAAAACAATTTTTGTTTTGTTCGCACAGATTTTTCAACGCATTTATTTCTGATGCTAAGGCGTTCTTAATATCCATAACGATAATTTGGGGAAGGTATGTCTCTATGGTTTTTTGGAGCCGATCCAAACGATTTTCCAAACGAGCAGAAATAGATTCTCTTTGGCAAAGTTTGGTCAAAATACCTCCCCGAATTTGATCTTGTGAATACACTACCACCCACACAGCAGCAGCCATAGTTTATTCTGTAACCTCTGTTAATGCCATAATTAGGGCGCCTTTAGCCGTAGCATTTAACGGGTCTTTAGCAATATGTACACCCTCAATTTGAATCGGCATATCATAGGATTGAAGTATTTTTTGAAATTTTTCTTCGCATCCTGCCGGCATAGCCGTTCCACCGCTTAATACAATAGGCATAGGTTTAGAAATCATAGGCAGATGTTCTGAAGAAGATAATATTCTCTGGAGACTTTTTAACAAACTATGGATAACATCCTCATAAAAAATATGTAACGCTGTGCTAATGCGGTCTTTAGGTTCTTTGAGCATATCAAAATTTTTTTCCTTGATGGATTGAATTTTGGTTGCGGGTTCATCAACGGATAATCCTACCATAGAATCAATATAATCCCCCGCTTTTTGAATGCTGAAGGTAATCACTGGAAAAGAAAGATAAGAGACACATACATTGCACATCCCGCCGCCCATACTAATCCCAATTCCGGTATAATCATAGTCGGAAAGCTCGGCTAAAACGACAGCCATACCTTCATTGATGGATATAGGTGTATAGCCCATACCTGTTAAAAACCGTTTGAGAATAGATTCATGATAGACCAGACTCCCCGTTCCTTGTAAAGGCTCTCCGGGTGTTGCAAAACATAAAGTTTCACCAAATTGCTTAGGCGGCTGAATTAACGAGTTTACTGCGGCTTGAACTACATAAATACTATCTTTTTCCTCAGCGCTTAATAATCCTTTTTTGATGGAACGCCGCGTATTGACATGAAACATTAAAGCAAATTCCTGAGCAGAATAACCATAAATATAAAAGTGATTTCCCATTTCAAAATGCAAAATGTCATTTTTTGACAAAATATTTCTAGCAAAATTTGACTTAGGTAATGTAAAAAACGCATTTAATTGTTTATATGTATCAATATGATTTCTATCTTTACAGGCAGCAATAATATGGCTGGTGCCAACATCTAAGCCCACTGGGCCTGTTGGAATAATCGCTTTTTTTTGACGGGCTTCACTGCCTTCAGCCGTTTTTGAAGTAACTTTTTGTCGGTCAACAGGTTGAGCTGCACCCATTTTATCCTCCACAAAAGACGACGCCATCGTTCCTTGTTTTTTTAATTCAGAAAGTCTTCCTTGTAATTTTTCTAATTCATTATCATTTTCCATTCGTTTTTTTCCTTTCTCGGCATTAGCCGTTGATATATATTCTTATTCGTCTTATTGATTTTCAGATTTTCGATTTTCGATTTTCGATTTGTAATTTTCAAAAACATCATTTCATTGACTGGCAAACTCAGAATCAAATTTCAATTTTTACGGGAAATTGAGGCATCAAAACGGAAAGCTCTTTTTGTCCATTTTGCTCACAAAAAAACATATTGCCATTTTGGTCACAAACCCAAAATTCTTTTGCTCCTGCTTCAAAATATAGCTTTCCCTTTCGAAACAGTTGCTCCTTTGTATTGCCAGGTGACATCACTTCAACACAGATTTCTGGAGCGATAGGACTGGATACTTTGTCTTTGACTTTTTGAAGAAGTTCATCAGAAATCCAAACTACGTCTGGAGCCTTGACATTCTCTGAAGTTTCAACAGGAAACTCTTGTAGCGTCCTGCCGCTTTTCTGCATGGATTTAATCAAATCTGTAATACAATCTTGATAGATAACATGTTTGATACTTGCTGGACTCATAACAATCTGTCCCCAATCATTGAGTTCAATCTTGTATGGTAGATCCTGAAGATTGGAGTCATTACATACTTGTTCCCAATTCATAATTTTATCTCCACCATCAAAACGGTTAATAAAAAGACATAACTGTCGCAGTTTATACTGTGAGTGTCAGAAAAATTTTCGCCATACACGCGATATAATTGAATGGTGGTTATTCAATACGAAATAATGTTCCCATGTGAGTAATTTTGAACGCCTCCCGAATGGTAGAATTGGCTTGTTGAAGCACAATAGTTGCTTTTTCTCCACCCGCACGTTCGCGAAGCATCAAAAGCATGCCCAAAGCAGAACTGTCAATATAATTCGTTTGACTTAAATCAATGTTAAAATGAAGTACTTTACCTATATAAGGTTGATAGGATTCACCAAAAGTTTTATATAAGGAAATATCAAATCGTGTCGGAATTACAAGGGTTACAAAGGTACCATCGGGTGAAAGATTAGTTTCAATACTCATAAGCGTTTTATCTCCTTTTGTTGAGAGGCAAGGAAACAGCATTTCTATCTTTTGACATTAACAGCATGACATCCATACGATTTTGGGCTTCTCGAAATAACGAATAGACCTCTTTTAACAGATTATCATACCATTGTAAATTAGGTTTTCGCATATTTTTTTCAGTTTCAATTTGTTGCAACCCTGTTTGAACGGCTGAAAGTCGTTGAAGGATCATATTTTTTTCCCGATCAACATCCTGAATTTCTATTTTCAGATTATCGGCTAGGTTACGGCTGGTTTCAGCTTCCTCTCTTCCTGTTTTAATTTGAGTATGAAGTGTATTGATGTCAAAAATGATCGTTTCTTTTTGTTGTGACAATTTGTCAATGGATTCCAAATATCGATTTTGTTGTCCCTCATAACTTCCCATATAGGCTTCAGCAGAAGAAATGCTGATCTGCATCGATTCCATTTCGGAATCCAGTGTGAGCAGTTCAGAAGAAAGCCTTCGGTATTCCGTTTCCAGAAACGTTTTCATTCGGGAGAGTTCATCGAGTTCTCTGAGTTCATCAATCATATTCTCCTTTTCATTCTGCATAGATAGCGTTGAAGGGGAACTTTGTTGATTTAGGTTCATATCCATAGGTAGTATTCTCCGAAGTAGTTATATTATATATACTTAGCACTGCTATAATTTGAGCTTTCCTGGATACCGGCTTTCGCCGGTATGACACTAGTACCACGATCGTCATGCCGACGAAAGTCGGCATCCATTCCAAATAAACAAAAAACTCAAGTTATGACGGTAGTAAGTATCGTATTGTTTTTTAAAGATATTTATTAACATTCGGAATCTGTAACCTGTTTTATCCAGCCTGAACCTTTTTCATTAACGTATCGTTTCACTAACGCACTGCTGTCCAGAAAAAATATTTTTATCATGTTAATTGTTGTTCCCGTTCTTCAATAATGATTTCGGAAAGCGGTTTAGAAGCTGCCTGAGCAAATATGTCAGCAATACGACCTC
>PDZT01000583.1 GCA_002753105.1 Deltaproteobacteria bacterium YD0425bin50
ATTCAGAGGGTAAAACTAGAAATTGGGAATGTAAATGATGTCCTGAATGGAAATATTGATCCGTTTATTGAAGCTGTTTTGTTTTCAGGAAAGGAATTACGTTAAAACACATGAAACCTCTTTATGATTTAATTGCAAATTATTATCCTCTGGGTTCCAAACGATATCAGATTCTCATATCTCATGGTCAAGCAGTCGCCACTAAGGCTATAAGCATTGCTAAAAATCTGAATGATAATCAAATCGATTTATCATTTATTGAGGAAGCATCACTTATCCATGATATTGGTATATGTTTTACGAATACTCCTGAATTCGAGTGTTATGGGAGTTATCCGTATATATGTCATGGATACTTGGGACGAGAGCTTTTAGAGTCCCATCATCTTCAAAAACATGCATTGGTATGTGAACGGCACGTTGGTGCCGGTATCAGTGTTGAAGATATTGAACTTGGGAATCTACCTATTCCATTGAGGGATATGCGACCTCAATCCATCGAGGAAAAAATTATTTGTGTGGCAGATAAATTTTTTTCAAAATCAATGGATAGCAACATACCTGAAAGATCGATACAGGATATTTTAAACAATTTATCTCGATATCAGGAAAGCCAAGTCAATCGTTTTATTCAGTTACTTAAAGAATTAAAATTATATAATGAATAATGAATGGACTGATCTTAGTACACGAAACGGTAATTTCGCATCTACTTTGTAGGGGGCAGGTTTTAAACCTGCCCCTACGTTATATGATTACCCTAATCGATTCGTATTTAGCGTTTCATGTACTTAGTGTCGGCCATTCATTATTTTCGATTTTCGATTTAGTGGCTCAGATACAATGCTCTGTCAATTCGTAATTATTTATTATTTAGTTATATTTTCAACCAAGAATGGTGCACAACAAATTCCTAAACTCATTTTTTTTACCCAAATTCTAGCCATCTGCACGGTTTCACCATTAATATTCACCAGACTAGGCAATTCCTCTACATACGAAATGTCAGTTGTGAAAAATTCATAATAAACTGTAGCGCTACTATAGGGATCAATAACTATAATTATTTTTTCAGAAACACATGGATGTTTTTGAGGCGATCCAGTATATGGCACATGGGTATTTTTGAGCTGCTTAACATCTTTGGGTTTTTTATAGACTTGAATTTCAAATGGTTGTGCTTTTTCTAATAGATTTGTGAGTACCATAATAATTAATCCTTTCAATATCAATGGGTTTGATGATATTGAGTTACATTTTTTCATTAACACTTGTGAAATTAACACATTTATGATATATTCGATTTTCTTGGTAATGTTTTTTTTGAATTCCCAAAATATTAGACTGATCTATATTCGAGTTGTAAAGTATCCAAATTAAGGAATTGCGAGTCTATGTCAGAAAAACATCCTGAATGCCCATTATATAACCCTTTAAATTGTAAAGAATACTATAATCCAAAACTCTGTGCTTTTGTGAAAAAGGATAAAATTTGTCTTAAAAAAAAGAAACCAAAGCCAAAATCCAAGAAGAATATTTCTGTTGATGCTGTTGATGCATACAATTCTTTTGAAGATGTTCAAGGCTAAATCTGATCTTCTTCAGTATATTGTATATGTCATTATGCATTCCCTGCGATTTCAGAAAGCAATATTGGATCAATTCCCATAATTCGTAATGCTTGATGCCACCGTTTTTCGACAGGTGTTTCAAAAATAATCTGATCTGAAAGTGGATATGTTAACCACGAATTGTTTTTAATTTCTATTTCGAGTTGACCTTCACCCCAACCCGCACAGCCTAATGCAATGATGTATGACATGGGGCCATGTCCCATGCCAATGGCTTGAAGAATATCTCTAGTATTACTAATCGCCAGTTCTGGTGTTATCATAAAACAAGCATTCCAATGAAATGGAGGGCCATGTAAAATAAAAACTTCATTTGTCTGTACTGGACCACCGATATAAATTGGCTCAGATTCAATTCCGTGAAGATAATTAATATTTAATTCATTAAAAATATCTTTGCATACCACAAATGGATGGATTCGATTGATAATGATCCCAAGAGCACCTGCTGCTGTATTCTCACAAATACATGCTACTGACTGCACAAAATTAGGATCCAGTAACCCCGGCATTGCAATTAAAAAATGCCCTTTTAATGAACACGGATAATCTGATTTCATGTTCTGCTCCACTTAAATCATATGATATTGCTTTGTTAATGATTTAATGAATATTTCTTTACTATTTCTTTGTCAAGATGATAACATAAATAAAAAAAGGTGTATTATTGATATGCCGATAATTACATGTTAAGTTTTACCTATCATCGTTCGATATGTATTTATAAATACAATATAAATGTAAATTGTAATAAGTTGTAAACCAATATAATTGAATAAAATTAAGGATAAAACAATATGAAAATAGATCCTTCTTTATACACTTCTGGAAAAACATCCCGTATTTCAGAACCGAATGCATTTCGCACGGGGAATGCACCATCGTTTCAACGTATTTTTGAACAAACCATTGAATCTTCTACAAAAATAGCTCCAAGTTCTTCA
>PDZT01000584.1 GCA_002753105.1 Deltaproteobacteria bacterium YD0425bin50
ATATCATGTAATCCTTCTAACAAATTATATGATGTTAGAACTGATTCTGACCAGACCGCAGGAAGATATAATTAGAATCTCAATTTACGATCATTTAAAATATCTTGTGTTTGATGAATTACATACCTACAGAGGCAGACAAGGCGCTGATGTATCGTTCTTAATCCGAAGGCTTAAATCTCAATCCAAACAGAATATTTCCTGTATCGGAACTTCAGCAACAATGATTTCCGGTTCAGGTATCGCCGAACAAAAGCAAAAAATTGCCGAAGTGGCGTCTATCATTTTTGGACATAAGTTTGCACATGATCAGATTATTATGGAATCTCTGGTCAGATGTTTTGATTATACGAGTGCTATTCCGAATAAAGATGAGTTAAGAAACCTTTTAGAGCATCCTCATCCTATTCATACAGATGATCCTGAAGACAAATTAAAACCATTTCCTTTGTGTGTATGGCTTGAAAATAACGTCGCGCTCATTGAAAAAGACGGCAGACTCCTCAGAAATACCCCCATGCGTTTTAGTGACATCGTCCATCAACTGATGAATGATACAAGTTTAGATAAAGAAACCTGTGAGAACGCATTAACATCTCTGTTATTGTGGCTTGCTAACGTGAATGAAAAAAAACAAGATAAGAAAAATGCTTATCTTCCTTATAAAATCCATCATTTTATCTCTCAAACAGGAACTGTTTATGTATCCTTACACAATGATAAAAAAAGAATACTCACGTTAGAGCCATTAACTCATTCTGGTCAGGAAAACATTCCATTATATCCTGTCGTATTTAGCAGAGTTTCAGGATATGAATTTATTTGCGTGAATAAGAATTATGATGAAGAACGGTTATATCCAAGAGAGTTTAAAGAAATTATTGAGGAAGAAGAAAATATCGTATCTGGATATATCATTCCCTACCCTGATATCTGGAATCCAGACACAGATATGGAGTTATTGCCAGATTCATGGACAAAAAAAGATAGACACGGAAATTATAAAAATAAAAAATTACCTCAAAAAATATATTATGATCATCAAGGTAATTTTTCAGATACAAAACTATTACAATATGAAGGCTGGTTTATGCCAGCTAAACTCCTTTTTGACCCAACCAGCGGGACGTTATATGAAACAAGGACAGGGGAAGGTACAAAATTAACCCGTCTGGGAAGTGAAGGGCGAAGTACTTCAACGACAGTCTTATCTTTTTCAATATTAACATACTTAGCACAATACGGTTTTGAAAAAGAATATCAGAAATTATTAAGTTTTACAGATAATCGTCAGGATGCTGCGCTTCAGTCAGGTCATTTTAATGATTTTGTCAAAGTGATTAAACTCCGTTCAGCCATTTATCATGCTCTTTTAGAGAAAAAACAATTAGATCATTCCAATTTAAGCGATGCCATTTTTTCATCTCTCAATTTATCTCAGGAAGAGTATGCTAAAATTCCATCAACGTTTCCGTCTAAAATTCGTGAAAATGAAAACGCATTAAAAGATTTCTTAATGTACCGCGCATTGTATGATTTAAGAAGGGGGTGGAGATTTATTCTTCCAAACCTTGAGCAATGTGCTTTACTTGATATTGACTACAAAAATTTAACAGACAATTGCAAACTTGAACAACAATGGTCGTCAGTCCCATTCTTAAATACGATGTCACCAGAAAACAGGATTGAAATTGTTTATCATACTCTGGATTATTTCAGAAAATCCTATGCAATTTGGAGTGTAGAATATTTAACTCAAGAGGCTATTAATCAAAAAACAAAAGAAATTACAGAAAAATTAAAATTTCCTTGGGAATTAGAACATAATGAAAAAATAGTTTATCCATACCATATACGCTATGAGACACTTATTGGAAATACATCCCGAATTTCTACAGAAAGTATAGGTATAAGAAGCGCTTTAGGAAAGTATCTTAAAAATAAGATTAATCCTGAATGGAAAACTACAGAATATATAGACTTTATTAAAGTATTTTTGGATGTATTGGTCAATGCTGGATGGCTTATTCGAACGAATGATACCAAGAATGGAGACCTTAAGAAAATAAAAATAGTAAATAAACATGGGCAGACAACAAGCTTATACCAGTTAACCATAGATTCTATTTTATGGAAACTGGGTGATGAAAATTCTATCCATAGCGATGTCGTTAAAAACAAATCATATAAAATTCGTGAACAAAAACCAAATCAATACTTTCAACATATCTATAAAACCAATTTCAAAGAAGTTAAACCCATCATAGGTAGAGAGCACACCGGGCAATTATCAAACGAGGATCGAATCGAAAGAGAAGATAAATTTAGAACCGGAGAGTACAGCGTTTTGTTCTGTTCGCCAACAATGGAGCTTGGCATTGACATCAAAGACCTTAATGTGGTTCACATGCGTAATGTGCCTCCAAACCAGTCGAATTATGCGCAACGAAGCGGCAGAGCAGGAAGAAGCGGTCAAGCTGCCTTAATTTTTACGAATTGTTCAATGTACTCGCCGCATGACAGACATTATTTTAATCATACATCTGATATGGTTTCAGGCGCGGTTGCATTACT
>PDZT01000585.1 GCA_002753105.1 Deltaproteobacteria bacterium YD0425bin50
AATACACCAGCGCCATTCCATGAAAGATTATGCCAATGAAATTGTGTTTCTGGAAAAAATTGAAGCATCCGATTTGGATGGTGAACTGACGTATATCCGGAGACCGATTTATTATGCCATTCCCGGAATTTCTGCTTATTCAGGGGAGTATCTGCACCCAATACTTATTCTCCCATGACTTCTATTCTTGGCACTCGATCCATAATTGTTGAAACAATTTCATAATTGATGGTCTTTAATTGTCTCGCAATTTCATCCACAGAAATAGTTTCGCGTTCTTGCGTTCCAAAAACAACAACTTCATCTCCAACCTGAACATTTGGAATTTTTCCAACATCGATCATGGTTAAATCCATGCAAACGCGTCCGATAATAGGTACTCGCTGACCTTTAACAATCATATATCCAGAAGAAGATAAAAGGCGGTCTAAACCATCTGCGTAACCAACAGGAACAGTTGCGATCAGTGTTTCTGAGTGAGTTTTATATGTTTTGCCATAACTTACATTAAAGTTGGCAGGCACTTTTTTTAGAAATACGATTTTTGATTTTAAAGACATGACCGGTTTGAGATGAATGGTATCATGCTCAACATCTCCTGATGGAGCAAGACCATACATAGCGATTCCAGCTCGAACCATATCCAAATGAGAGTCAGGAAAAAACATGATTCCCGCACTATTTGCAGCATGTTTCAACGGAATGTGTATGCCGTGTTCACGAAGCTCGTCAGTTATTTTTATAAATAGTAATAACTGCTTTTGAGTATAAGTTGGATCAGGACTGTCTGCTGATGCAAAATGCGTAAAAATTCCCTGAAGTTCTAAAAAAGGAAGTTTCGATACTGTTATTATTTCCTTAATGGTTTGTCCGCGCTCAATGGTATCCATGATACTATTGCCACACAGGTCGGGCACAAATCCCAACCGTCCCATACCTGTATCAATTTTAACATGTATTTTAATGGATTTGCCAATTTTTTGAGCCTCAGTTGATAAACCCTTTGCAGTTTCCAAAGAAAAAATACTGGGTATAAGGCGGTAATGAATGAGTTCTGCTGTATGACAATAGGGTGTATATCCGAGTATCAGAATCGGACAATCTATATTTGCTTCTCTGAGATGAATAGCTTCTTCAAGCCGTGCCACTCCCAGAAAACTAGCCCCAAACTGTTGAGCATGTTTCGCTACATTAATCATCCCATGACCATAGGCATTCGCTTTCACAACAGCCATAAATTGAGTATGAGGTTTGGTTTGCTGTTTTAATAAACGAATATTATGACCTAGTGCAGCAATATCTATTTCAGTCCAAATCAGAGAAGAATTCACGCCATATCCTAAATAATTATTGTTATGCAGCAATATTGATTATATTGCCAACTGTAGGTGATGCTGGCGCTGACGGTGGAGCTGCATTATTGATCAATTCAACCACTTGTTCTCCAGTGGCTTTTGTTATGTTTTGAGATAATTTCATGACTTGAACACTTGCCTGTTGAAGTGTCATATTACCTGTAGTTGAAATTTCCATTGTTCGCCTCCATTTTTACTTTATATTGAAAAATATATATATTATATTTATCGTCATAAGTGAATAAAAAATTGATTATCCCTCGAAATTAAATTAGTTTTAACCATCTATAATTGAGATAGTATTTAATGAACCAGTCAAAAACCCAATCCAACATGTTTTTATATATATTGAAACAAATTATCTTTTCATTTCAAAGTTTTTTTCAACAATTAAGTTTAGCCCTATCTCTTTTTCAAAAGAACGAACTCCTGAATCATGCAGGTGCCGGTGCATTTTTCTTTTTGTTATCCATAACACCAATGTTATTACTGCTTTTGTTTTCAATGGATCGCTATATCATTTCTTATCAGCAGCTACTTCAGAACATCATCACATTTTTAAAGACTATGAACGCAGATTGGGATATGCAATTTTTAATTAATATCGGACTGTTTGATCTCAACACATCAGCCATTGGGTTATTTGGTCTTCTGAATCTTGTCTGGGCAAGCCGTTCAATACTTACTTCAATCCAGCGTGGACTTGGTGTAATTTTTCCATCCGACACTAAAAAGACAACCATATGGATAAATATCAGATCATTTTTTATTTTATCAATACTGTTGTTTGTATCCTTAATGATCATTATTATTAGTATTGGGTTTAATTTGTGGAAAACCTTATTGATACAGGAATCCACACAAGGAGCATGGTATCATGGGATTATTCCATTTACCAAATATCTGTTCCCTTTTATAATCGTAGTTTCAATTATTTTTTCAATATATCGATTTGTTCCAGCACAAAAACCCAAAACAATTCCTAGCTTGATTGGCGCAATGTTCTTTGCTGTAGCTGTCATTTTTTTACACGTCACATTTTCAAAATTTTTTACGGTTACACGTTACAATGTCATTTATGGCTTGTTGGGTTCTTTTATTTTAATGGTGCTTTGGATCCATTTTGCTTTTATTTTATTTTTTTTCTTTGCAGAGTTTACCTATGTATCTGATAAATTAGATATTCTTTCTTTTGAACGTATGTATTTTTTTCA
>PDZT01000100.1 GCA_002753105.1 Deltaproteobacteria bacterium YD0425bin50
TCTGACATTACTTGCTCCAGATGGTAACAAGGAACGTGCTGTGGATTTCGTTTTTGTTTTGGATATCACCGGAAGTATGAGAAGCAGTATTGCCGCAGTAAAAAACAACATCCTGCAATTTGCTGATAAACTTTCTGACAAAACAAATGGCGTTATTGATTATCGGTTAGCCTTAATTACGTTTCGTGATGATGTTATCGTTGAAAACGATGAAAAATTTAATCCTTCGGGTGGAAAATGGACGAAAGATGCCGCTGAATTCAAGTCATGGGCAAATGCCATAACACTTGGAAATGGAAATGATTTGCCAGAAGCGGCTTTTGATGCGCTAGGTCGGGCATCAGAATTGACAACACGAGAAGGAGCACAACGGATTATTATATTATTCACAGATGCACCATCACACATTAAAGGCGATAGCAATAAAGATTCAGACCCTAAAGGCGTTACATTTTTATATACGCAACAGGAAATTATTAACAAACTTAAAACAAATGGCTTTATATGTTATGTCGCAGGCCCAGAACATAAACATTATAAAGACAAAGGAAGTACCAGTTATGAAACTGGCGGACGGTGGTACGATATTCGTTCTAGCGTAGTTTCAATTTTAGATGATATTCGAATAGACGTTAAGAATCAATATACATTTCGTTATCTGTCAAGTGCCCGGGCTGGATGGCATAATGTCGAAATTGGGATTGCATTACCAGATTATGCACTGTATCGATCCAATATGCAGCGATTCCTAATTGGTGCAGCGCCTGTACTAACGCTATGTGAAGCAAGCCAAAAATTAATCAGTGAAGGATGGCACCATGAAAACACGCCGATTGATATTTGTATCAAAGCTGAAGATATGGCTGAACCCTATGTAACATCTGTTAGCCTATTTTATCGTCATGTAGAAGCAGATGCGGCACCTTCTTATACTTCAATTGAAATGCTGGAAACAGACACAGCGGGTATTTATACAGCTCAAATTCCATCTCTATCTGTTTTGTCTCCTGCTGTTGAATTCTATGCTGTAGCAAGCGATGGTGAACGATCTGGAAGTACGCCGCCTACCAATGCGTCCGCAACTCCATGGCGTATTCAAATCATCAATCATCCACCGGTAATTGAAGGACTTTGTGACACAACCACATATCCTGTTGGAAAAAATATCCCCCTGAATCTTACCATTACTGATCCTGATGGGGATGCCATTAATTCAGTAACCTTATGTTTTCGTAATTTCGGGACATTAGATACTTTTGAATGTTCAGCAATGGAGTCATCAAGTGCATCATCATTCATGGGTAACATTCCTGCACGTCTTGCAACATCTGCGGGTATTGAAATTGAAATTGAAGCAATAGACAATCGAGGGGCAAAAAATGAGCCTTCATATTGCAAATTATTACCCGAAACCGTACCTGTGATGATTAAATCAGTCAATAAGCTGTACGATACAAGCGATACAATCGGGCCTTATGGCGTACGTGCTGTGGTGGTGTCTGCTGATACTGTTACATTACATTATACAGTCAATGGCGCAGCAGAAAAAACCATGAACATGCCGCCAGCAGTTACAGAATTGGCTGATCGGGAAGATCGTTCGAATATTTACTATGCAGATATGCCCGGACAACCTGCCAATTCAACCGTCATGTATTGGGTAACCGCATCAAATCTAACAGGTCAAACTGACTCATTCCCGTTAGAGCCATATACCTTTAAAGTTCGTCCAGCTCCTGAAGAAATGAAATTGTTAAATGATACGATTATTTTGACACCGGGAGAAATCATCGAACTAACTGCTGCAGGGTGTTTTGGCCCTCCATATAAATGGACAACCACTGCGGGTTCTCTTTCAACAGATACAGGCAGCAAAACAATTTTAACTGCAGGAGAACTCCCCGGAATTTATCCGGTTCAAGCTGCTGACCCTAATGGGATTTGTACTGTAACCTTACCTGTGAAAATTGTTACTCCGTTAACACTTTTGCCTGAAAGCCTTGTTAATCTAAATCCCATGGAAGAATACGAATTTACAGCAGAAGGTGGAGAACCACCCTATACGTTTACGTTATCTGATGGGCCAGCAACGTTAGATGGTTCTACAGTTCTCGCATCTTCAACTTCCTCAGGAATAGTCACATTAACAGTGAAAGATGCCAAAAATCGAACTGCATCAACAGACATCCGTATCAATGGCGCACTCAGTTTAAGCATTCCCTCAGAAGTTACTTATAGTCCGGGAGCAATTGAAATGGTTTCTGTTACAGGTGGTACCCCACCCTATCTATGGGAAATTATTGGTGGAAATAGTGAAGCCACAGAAACAGATTCATCGATTCAATATACTGTGCCTATTTTCTCTGGAATTTATTACATTACAGTAGCAGATATGTATGGAAATACCGATACTTCGCGGATTATTGTGGGTTTACCGCTGCTGGTTACGCCAACACTTCGTGTTATTCAAAGTGGAGAAACTGCTGAATTTTCAGTTTCTGGAGGTATAGGCCCCTATCGTTGGGTTGCATCTCAAGGCGATATTACAGGTTCAGCAACTGCTCTTTATAGTCCGCCGCCTGCTGCTGGTGTGTATTCTCTTACACTAACCGATGCTACAGGATACATGAAAGATGTAAGTGTAATGGTTATTTCAGGATTACATGTGATGCCATCTGAACTTGAATTATCTATTGGCCAATCTGCTACATTAACAGTACAAGGCGGATCAGGAACATATCGTGTCAGCGCGACATATGGAACTACAGTAGTAGATCAATCAACAATACGTTATACGGCACCCGATCGGGCTGTTACAGATATCATCACGATTGAAGATTTAGTTACATTGAAAAAAATTGAAGTGAACGCTGAAGTCACTGTCTCAATTTTTTCTGTCATGCCTTCAAGTCTGTTTGTCAAAATTAACGGTAACGCAACACTGACCATTATTGGCGGGTCGGGGTCGTTTAAAGTTGAAACCGATAAGGGAACAGCAGACTTAAAAGGCAAGCAAGTGATTTATTCTGCACCTGCTATGGTTGGTACAGATCAAATCAGAATTATTGATACAGTGAATGGAAAAAAGCTAACCATCATGGTTACCATAATTTCAGATGCTGTTTTTGCAATTACTCCAGAACAAATAACGTTAACTCCGGGTGAAAAAGGAAATTTTTCTGCTGCGAATGCAAAAGGAACAGTAGTTTGGACTGCAACATCAGGTACAGTATCTAATGGTGCTTATACAGCACCCACCAATACAGGTGTATTTACTGTAACGGCGACAGATACAGAAAATGGTGAAACAGATTCCGCTACGGTTTATGTAAGAGCTGATTTGACACTGACTCCAAGTAATGCAACTATTTCAACAAAAGATTCGGTGAGTTTTTCAGTCAAAGGCGGAAAAGAACCTTATGTATGGGCTGTGGTTGGTGAAGGCGTTTTAGATGTATATGAAGGAAGCACCGTTTCTTATTCTCCAACCAAACGCACTGGAATGAGCAAAGTGATGGTCATTGACAATGCCGGCGCATCAACAGAAGCTCAAATCCAAGTCATTGGCAGTATGATGATTACGCCTTCAGAAGTAAGCTTAGTGCCCAAATCAACCCAGCAATTTAGTGTTGCAGGTGGAACAGGTACTTATAAATGGTCAGCAACTCAAGGTAATATCAGCACCACTGGTTTATATACTGCTCCTGATCTTTTTGGAACCTATACGATTACGGTAACAGATGATTCAGGCAATGAAGGAAGTGCAACTGTATCTGTAGGAAATTATCCTGTGATTACGCCTGCATATGCTTGGCTAAATCGTAAAGGTGAAGTTGATTTCAAAGTGGTAGGAGGCGTTGCACCGTTCTATTGGATTGTATCTGCTGGGGATTATACCCAAACGGACAATGCGATTCGATATAAAGCACCAGATGCTTCAACTGATGTTACGGTAGAAGTTACAGATAGTCGAGGACAAAAATCCCGAGCTACAGTTTATGTGGATTTACCTTTATTACCTAGTAAAGAGATCATATATATCGAACCCGGACAATCCACTCAAGTTGCCGTTACTGGCGGTTTTCCTCCTTTTGAATGGAAGGCAAGTCAAGGCGACCTGAAAGACGTGGTTACAGAGTATGCTGGATTCAATATATATACTGCACCAAAAGTGATGGGGCAAAATCAGATAGTTGTTCGCGATCAGACAAATAGAACAGCGACTATCGAAGTGCATGTTACTCAACCGCTTCGAGTTACACCAAATACACGGTATATGAAACGAATGGAAGAAAAATCATTTACGATTGTTTCTGGCGTTCCACCTTATAGCGGCCGTATTGTTAGCGGTGATGGCGATATCGAGCCTCAGGAAAGTAATGACGGTATTTTTAAATTTACTTCTGGAAATACGGCAAATAGTGATGTTGAAATCGAATTTATGGATAACAGCGGCCAGATTGCCATTGTTCATGCTTATGTTGAAACATCAATAAAGGTTTCGCCCATGAATATGTATGCTGAACGTAATGAAACGTATTCATTCAAAGTATCAGGTGGAACGGGTGATTATTTTGCTCAAGCTGACTGGGGGACGGTTGATGTTGATCCTGAAACGGGTGTTGGGTCGTACCTTAGTCCGGGACGTTATGATGATTATACAATAACTATATATGATTCTTCGGATCAATCTGTGGATATTAATGTCAAGGTTGAGAAAACAACGCCTGTAATATCTCCTTCAGTGGGTGTCTTTATGATACCCGGCGAAACCAAATCTTTTCTTGTAAACAGAGGTGTAAAACCATACGACTGGTCTTTTGAAGGGAATACGCCTATTGTGAACAAAAAGGATGATTCGATTGTTGAGATTACAGCACCACAAGCTTCAGGTGTTTACAAGCTCATTGTTACGGATGTGAATGGTAACACCGCAGAAACTCCTGTAACGGTTTCTCATCCATTGGAAGTTTCACCAGCGATCTATACGTTGTATAAAGGTGAAGATGCTATTGTTAAGGTCAAAGCAGTGGGTGGATTTCCGCCGTATCGTTGGATAACAACTAATCTGGAAGTTGTATATGAAGCAACGGATTATATTTCAGTGCGGACACCACTAGCAGCCGACATTTCCGGAGAATTTAGTGTAATCTGCAAGGATAGTATGAATGCAGTAACACAAATGAGTATTGTTATTACAAGTATTCCCGGGGATATCAATAGCAATGATCAATTAGAAGAAAATGAAATACAGTATGTGATTGATAACTTTTTTATTGGGAATCAACTCAATGGGCTACAGTTAAATGATTTTATTGTAAGTCGGCTGATTGATATTTTTCTTTCCAAGCAAAACAAATAATTAGCTTCTGTATGTGTAGGGGCGTATTGTGCAATAGCCCCTACATAAACTATTCAATCCAACGAGGAGAACAATAACATGACAATAACCTATCGATATTATCATATTATTTGGCTTGTGCTTATAGTGTTATTTAGCACTACAAGCTATGCAGATATACATAACGGATTGATTGCGTATTATCCATTTGATGGCAATGCAAATGATGCTTCAGGAAACGGACATGATGGAACAGTTGTAGGGGCTTCCCTGACATATGACCGTTTTGGTGCAGCTAACCGCGCGTATTTATTTGATGGGCAGGATGATTATATCGATTTAGGCAATTCAAAAGACTTTCAAATGAGTACATGGACAATTACAGGCTGGTTTTTTGTATCCAAAAAACCCATCAATCCAACCGGTATTATCACCAAGGATGAAAATAAATCGAGTAAATTTAATTACGCGCTGATGCTGTATTCTGATTTAACGCTTATTTCTGAATATGAGACCTGTTCTTCTGAGACAAATCAGTCAATAAGAACGCCAGTCAAAGATGGTGAATGGATTTTCTTTACCATGGTACGAAATCAGGAAACCAGCAAACAAATCCTCTATGTTAATGGACAAGAAAAAAACTCAATGACTGGCGATACACCTTGTGTTGATGGTGATGGTCATGTGTTTATAGGCTATGCACCATACGATCTTAACCCATTTGATTATTTTAATGGAAGCATTGACGACATTCGCATATACAATCGTGCACTCAGCATGGATGAGATCACTTCACTCTATATTGATGAACCTGTATTTCAAGAACCAGATCAATGCGAAGCTGAACTCACCATGAACCTTGATTTGAATATCTTCAATATTTATTTTGATACTTCTGTTATACCTCTAAATCTTTGGGCTCAACTCAGCTATTATCCTGTGGCTAAAGATATTACATTTATCTTAACCAAAAATGGAAATGCTGATCCGTCTATGTTGCCCTGTGAACCTGCAATTTTATCAGCTAATGATATGACACTTTATGTTCCAGTGATTCATTATCCAACAACCCAAGGGATTTTTTCATTCTGGGCAACCTTTACTATTATCATAAAACAGGATGCTTTCTTTTTTGTTTTAAATGAATTCGGAGAAATCGGTATAGACCCAAATGATCTTGATCATGATGCAGATAGCTTCTCCGTAAATCAGGGTGACTGCAATGATTCTGACGCTGCTATATATCCTCAGGCATACGAAATTGCAAATGATGGCATTGATCAGGACTGTAGCGGAGAAGATTTTATGTTCACGCAACAAGTCATAACGAATTCGTTGGGAATGACATTCATTGAAATCCCGGATGGAACATTTATGATGGGTAGTCCGAATACTGAAAAAGGAAGACATGAGGATGAAACCCTGCATCAGGTTACCTTAACCCAGTCTTATCTTTTGCAAACAACTGAAGTCAGTCAAGCTCAATGGAAAACACTCATGAAAGAATCCCCATCACATCATGAAAACTGTCCGAACTGTCCAGTTGAAAATATTTCATGGAATGATATTCAAGACTTTATTGAAAAATTAAATTCACTTGGGGAGGGCCAATACCGATTGCCTACTGAAGCTGAATGGGAATACGCGGCTCGAGTAGGAACATCGAAAGCGCTTGTAAATGGAGATATGAAAGAACTGTATTGTGGATATGATCCTAATTTATATAAAATGGGATGGTATTGTGGAAATTCAGATCACATGCCCCATGCAGTTGGAGAAAAGAATTCGAATAAGTGGGGTATTTATGATATGCATGGAAATGTATGGGAATGGTGTCAGGATAAATACAACTTATATCTGACTGAACCGCAAATTGACCCAGTCAATGTTTCTACGGATAATTATCGGGTTATCAGAGGAGGCAGTTATTATCATCATGCATTATTCAGCCGATCAGCATGTAGAGATAAACAATTACCTGATTTTAGAGCAATTCATCTGGGTTTCAGACTGGTAAAATCAACTCAATAACCCTTTTTAAAATTTGGCCTTGATCATCGTTGCGGCCAGTAATTTTTAAAATTTTGCTATATGAAAATATCTATCAATATCTATAGTTTTGCATTTTTTGTCATTCCCACGAAAGTGGGAATCCAGAATGCTTGATTTTACTGGATTCCCGCTTTCGCGGGAATGACGATCGCTATTTTTGTATAATAAGTCATTTCAATAGGTTATAAAAAAGTGCAAAAGTATAGTCAATATATAGATTTATTTTTTATAGGTGGCCTAAACGATGATCAACACCACTATGATCAGCGCTACGATTTTGTTTGTTTCCAATTTTTTATTTGGTAGTGTTTTTTTATCCAACTGCTACGATTCTCATTTATTTAGGCTTTAATCTTTAATCTTATTAAAAGGTCGCCTTGTTTAATATTGTTTCCTAATTTAACCGCAATTTCCTTTACAATCCCGTTAATAGGACTATTAATATTACTTAACATTTTCATTGCTTCTATTGTCAGCAAAAGGTCACCTTTATTCACAATATCATTTTCTTTGGCATGAATTTCTATGACAACACCATTTATCTTTGCTCTTATTTCACCCATTTCCGCAAGATCGTCTATTTCTTTGAGATTAAATTCTATTTTCTTCTCAACTTTTTCCTTTTTTTCTTCTTTTCTATATACAAAAGGTTCCGGATGATGATCAATCATCATATAAGTTAAAATGCTATCTTCTCTGACATTACTTGCTCCAATGATAATCTGGTGATGTTTGCCTTTATAGTCCTCAAACTTAATAATATCGCCAGCAGCAAATCCGCCTTTTTTAAACCATATTTCTGGAGGCAAAATATATGTTTTACCATATTCTTCCTCATACTTAAAAAAATCGATAGTATCTTTTGGATGTTGTAGATAAAGAACCAATTCTTCAAGATCGCAAGGACGCCCAATTGCTTGTTCAAATTTTTTTCTTTCCATATCAATATCAATTGGAATACAGGTTTCACATCCTGCTTCATTTTTTAATATATTCTTCCAATTAGAACCAAATACCATCTCGTAAATTTCATCTGAAGGTTTTCTGAAAGGAAATGGACCATATTTTTCTAACATTAAATTTTTAAGGTCTTGGGATGCATTTTCATACCGTTTTCCACTTAACGTGTGAGCAACTGCGGTTGTCCACAATATTTGTGACCCAGGAGTTACACTCCAAAAATTGCCTAATTCAATATGGACTTTAGGGAGTTCTTTCATCAAAATATCAGGCATTTTGTCCAAAAAATTACCTTTAACAGCCTGTTCAAAACTTGAGCCCATTGCTCCGCCAGGAAGTTTATGAATATGGACAGTTGGATCAAAACCTTTAAATTGAGATTCAAATTGTGAGTAAGCAGGTCGTATTTTTTTCAGTTTATTGCTGGTTTCAATTATTGCATCTTTATTGATTCCTTCAGCGTGATAACCCTCTTCTTCAAGAACTTGAATAACAGTCAAAATAGCTGGAGGCCCGAAAAAACCTGTCATGCTGTGATCTGCAGCATCAACAATTTTTGCCCCAGCTTTGACAGAAGCGAGTATCCTGCCAACATCATTGCCATCTGTATTGTGACCATGATAATGAATAATCAAATCTGGAAATACATTTTTGATAGCGCTTATTAAATGAAAAATACGACCAGGTGTTCCTATCCCCGAATGATTCTTAATTGCAAGAATAATATCTTTACCTGTAACATCGATAATTTCGTGAACTTTTTTTACATAGTATTCATCAGTATGTTCTGGACCTGTTGAAAAACAAATCGCTGGTTCTAAATATTTCCCAGCTTTTTTGACTTCCTCAAAAACTGGAATCATATTCGGGACATAGTTTAGAAAATCAAAAACACGCCATACTTCAACATATTTTACAAATTCTTTAACGGTTAGCCTGATAACATTTTCTGGATATGGACGATATCCAAACAGATTTATCCCTCGGCAAAGGGTTTGAAACATGGTTCGAGGCATTTTTTTTCGTAGAAGTGCGAGTCGTTCAAAAGGATTAATTTGTTTTCGTAAAAGATCAACATGAATACTGGCACCACCCGTTATTTCCAATGAAAAAAAGCCAGCTTCATCTCTTTCATCCGCTACTGCAAAATCAGTATGAGGGAGGATTCTATTTTTAAAATCAGATTGAGACAAGTCTCTTGCTGTATTGGTAATAAAATAACCTTTTGCATCTAATAAAATGCGAAGTCCATTGCTTGGACTGGTATTTGGAAATATTCTATTAATCATTTAAATTCCCTCTTTTATTCTGTAAAAGGATTATATTTTTTGTGATGTATAAGGGCTAATAATTTAGCTATTTTTGCTTCTTCTCTTTCTAAAGAACGGTAATCAAACAGTTCAGGGTGTCTTTCAATATATTCCGTATCAAACTGACCTGAAAGAAATTCCTTTTCTTGAACAATCTTAATATAGAATGGAATTGTAGTTTTAGGGCCTACAATAACAAAATTTTTTAAAGCTCTTTCAAGACGACTGGTAGTGTCAGACCATGTAAAACCATAAACAGTTAATTTCACTAAAAGAGAATCATATACTGCCGGGATTTTATATCCCTGATAAACCATTCCATCTAACCTTATTCCAGGGCCTCCAGGAGACTGATAAACTGATACCACCTTATCAATCTCAGGTGCAAAGTTTTGTTTTGGATCTTCAGCATTAATTCTAACCTCAATTGCAAATCCTCGGCAAAGGACATCGTTTTGTGATATATCAAGTGGCATTCCTTGTGTAATTCTTATCTGACGGCGGACAATATCAATTCCAGTAATCGCTTCTGTAACTGTATGTTCTACTTGTAGGCGAGTATTAATTTCAAGAAAATAGAATTGATCATCGTGATCTACTAAAAATTCAATAGTTCCGGCATTTGTATAACCTGTGTGTCGAGCGTATCCTACTGCGGCTTCGCAAATGTTTTTTTCAAGTTCAGGACGTATCATACCAGGGGCTATTTCAACTAGTTTCTGGTGACGACGTTGGATAGAACAATTTCTTGCGCCCATATGAACAATTTTGCCATAATTATCGGCTAATATTTGCACCTCAACATGTCTTGGTCGAATTAAACCTTTTTCAAGATAAAGACGCCCATCACCGAAAGACGCAACAGATTCCTTTTCAGCTAAAGGCAACTGTTCTAAAAGTTCATCATCACTGTTGGCACGTCTTATTCCTCTTCCACCGCCACCCGCTACAGCTTTCAGCATTACCGGATAACCATATTTTTTAGTAAAATTAAAAGCAGAGTCTATGCCATCTTGTCCTTTTGGTAGAATGCCGCTTCCATGGATAATTTTTAATCCAGCTTCTTCTGCAAGTCTTCTTGCAATAGTTTTATCACCTAAATCCTGAATTACTTGCACAGGTGGACCAATAAAAATCAATCCTGCTTTTTCACAAGCTCTTGCCAATTCGGGATTTTCTGCTAAAAATCCATATCCAGGATGAACTGCCTGACAATCGCTTTTTTTGGCTGCCCAAATAATACGGTCAATGTCTAAGTAATCTTTTCTTGGACCCGAACCAATCCAGACAGCCTCATTTGCAGTATGAACATGCCGAGTCTCTTCATCAAAAGTTTCATAAACAGCAACAGCCTGTATGCCTTCTTCAATAGCAGCACGGCAGATTCTTATCGCTATTTCACCTCTATTGGCTATTAAAATTTTTTTAAACTGTTTAATATTTTTCATTATTTATATCCTAATAAGTCGTTTAGATTTAAGTTGCTGTATTATATAGTTAAATTTGCTTATTTATTATTTATCTGCTAAAAGTTTTAGTTCCTCAATAGACGATATTGAAAAATCTAAATCTTTAAGAAGTCCGTTTGAAATTGAATAAATCCAGCCATGAATTACTATGTTAAAACCTTTTTCCCACGCATTCTGAATAATAGTTGTATTGCCAACATTTATTACCTGCTCCATCACGTTTAATTCACAGAGATAATCAATTTTATTAGATTCGTCTGTTAGTGAATGGAATTCTTTTTGACGTTTTCGATAAATATCTCTAATATTGCTCAGCCAATTATCAATCAATCCATGTGATTTACTTTCAATCGCTGCCTTTACGCCACCACAGCCATAATGACCGCAAACTATTATATGCTTAATTTTCAAGACTTCAACCGCATATTGAATCACTGAGAGACAATTCATATCTGTATGAATAACAAGATTCGCCACGTTTCTATTGAAGCAATTTCTTGCGATCGTTTCCCTTCACCTAAATACCATTTCGCCCACTGCTTTGCAGTGATTGTAAATCCAACCATTTTAAAAGCCGTGTGAGTTGCTTCAAAATACAAACGCTCTGTATCAACTAATACTCCATCATTATCAAATAATATTGCTTGGATTGTTTCTATTTTATCAGCTCTCCGTTTATATCTATCGTTTTGGTGTTGACCATGTTTTTTGATGTTTTTGATGATTTGATGAT
>PDZT01000586.1 GCA_002753105.1 Deltaproteobacteria bacterium YD0425bin50
CAGGCGGCGGCGGTAAATCCATAGGACGGATATAAGGAACTGCAACAACATAGGCGCTGAGTTCCTGATTTCGATTATATAGAGGAAGGATACAATCGTTCAAATTGTCTGGGATACTTCCGATAATATAAATGCCTAACGCATGTAAAAGTGATCGAAACGCATCCAAACGCGCTGCTGAATCATGATTACCAGCAGTTATGACAATATTGGGACAGTATTGTTTGGCTTGTAATATAAAATCAAAAAACAACTTCATCGCCTGAATTGATGGATTACTTGAATCAAATAGATCACCACAAATTAAAATTCCATCAATCTCATGCTCTTGTATATGGGTAAGAAGCCAATCGAAAAAATGTTCATGTTCATGGGTTCTGTCAAATTTGTCTAATTTATGTCCTAAATGCCAATCGGCTGTGTGAATTAGTTTAAACATATGCCGCGCCGCTAATATATTGTCAGCGATAACATCAGAATATTCCATGTATCGCTGACATTGTTCAATTACTTATGGATGTTTAGGCATTTAATATCTTCTGTGCAATTTCATCATTAATATCACAAACATGAGGAATGCCGGTTTCTTTTTCAGTTTCACGATTTCCAGAGAACAGATCAGATCGGCTCATACGGTTTAAAGAGAATTTTCTTGCACCAGCCATCAGTTGTTGCAGACCGCATGAAAGTTTATCGGCCAACGTATATAGAGCTATGGCACCGTATGGGATGTTTTTCATTTCATCTTTACCTACTTTTTTCTGAACATCAAAATAGGAAGCAAAGATTTCTTGTGCTGTATTTCCAAAATTGGTCACGGTTTTGGGTAATTGATCCCAGTTACCATTTAGTTTTTCTCTACGATCAGTGTGTATTACACCTTCAATATTTGATCCTAAGAAACCGGGAACCATGATTGCACGGCCCATACAAATTAACTTGACATACGGAGCGCCTAAAGCAATTCCTTTAAAAATGCTGTCTTCCAAAGCAAATCCACCTGCAAAGGATAAATCCACAACACGCTGTCCTTTAGCTGCTAACATACTAGCGTATTGATATGCTTTTGCATGTAAGAAAATTGACGGAACACCCCAACTCTGCATCATATTCCAAGGACTCATGCCTGTTCCACCACCTGATCCGTCAATGGTCAATAAATCAAGTTTGGCATCTGATGCAAACTTTATGGCCATAGCCAATTCTTCCATACCATACGAACCTGTTTTCAAAGAAATTCGTTTATATCCAATGCTTCTGAGATAATCAACGGATTTCATAAAATCTTCTTTTACCACTTCTGAACGACTTAAATTCGTTCCACCGAGTCGGCTATGACGAGCAAAAGATCGAATTGCTCCTTGTTTAAAGGCTTCCTGAACTTCTGGAAGTTCTGGATTAGGATCAACAACATAACCTCGTTTCTTTAAAAACAAAGCATACTCAAGGCTGGTTACCTGAATTTCACCACCAATATCTTTAGCGCCTTGACCCCATTTCAATTCAATAATGGCTTTTTCACCATATTTATTCACAACATATTCTGCAACGCCATTTCGGGTATCTTCAACATTGAGCTGGACAATAATTGCGCCATAACCGTCAAAGTAACGCAGATAGGTATCAATTCGTCTATCCAGTTCAGGGGCCTTGCTGATTTTGCCTTTATTGATTTCAGATTGCTTGTCAACGCCAACAACATTTTCACCAATAACTACGGGAATTCCTATTAAAGCGCCACCAATAGCAAATGAATCCCAGTATTTTGCAGCAATAAACGTAGAACCTAAAGCGCCAGTCATCATTGGAATCCGCGCTTTTGTTTTTACAGCATACCCAAATTCAGTACTCAAATCTACATTAGGGAAAATACAATCATCTGGATCATTACTTAAGCCAGACTTTAATCCATGAGAACCATACGCATAGCCCTGAATACGTAATGAATTATAGGAAACTCCTAAATGAGTTGTATTGTTTGCACCAGCCGTAACATAACCGAAATCTCTTGGATAAAGTAATTTACGTCCTACTAAACTTGAAAGCCACGTTTCACATTTTCCCTGACAATCAGCTCGACATAATGTACATAGACCAGATTCAGCAGGATTTCCACGGTTCGTTGTTCCCAAAACATCATTGCTTTTTTCAAAACGTAACATTGTTATTTCTCCTTACTTTCAAAAAAAATTCCCACAAAAAAAAGACGCCTTTTTCTTGCGTTAAGCAAGTAAAAGACGTCTTTGTCCTTTTTTAGAGTAACTCATCTTACACGCCATTGTATAAGAAAAGTTACTATAGCTAATCAAATTTTGAATACTTTATTATTCTTGCTAAATAAAAATGTCAAGCATTAATCAGCGAATTAAATGTGCTTTGGAACATGCATTAGAGAAAGAGGGTGTATATTATGGTAGAACATCTGGTTGAAGGTGTTATTCCATATGCAGTGCAGCTTTAAGTGAATGAAAAGGCTGTGGAGTTAACTGGGAAAAACTTTTAATCGCTAATCGCCCTGATGCGTTAAGACTCGGATGTAATTGTAA
>PDZT01000101.1 GCA_002753105.1 Deltaproteobacteria bacterium YD0425bin50
AACAGATTCTCGTTGAAAGCGGATATAAAAAAATGATGTAAAAAAATATAAACAATAAAAATAAAAGAGGTCTGTTATGCAAATTCAACACATTAACTTAAAAAAATTACCCAAAAAGAGGTTTGTTTTTTTATGGATTATCATGATGCTGTTTCTGATTACGGGTTCGGCGTATGCCAGAACCGCTGAATTTACTGTAACTCTAAGTCCGTATGATGCCAATGGGGATGGAAGATGGAAAGCTCAAAGAAAGTCTGGTGGTAGCTGGTACGACGTAGCAGCGTGGCAAATCGGTGGGGCAATGAGTTATACATGGACTTCGGGAAGTATAAACTTTCGTATTGTTTTTCAAACAGTAACAGGTTGGACTAAACCTAGTAACATATCAATTAGCAATTCTTCAGGTGGAAGTTATCCATACACAAGAACTTATACATGTAGCAACTGCACATATTACCTTGATGGAGATGGCGATACTTATGGAAATCCTAATAATACTATTACTGATCCATCTCCTCCGTCTGGCTATGTCAGTAACAACACAGATTGCAATGATAGTGATGCCGCTATTAAGCCAGGCGCCGCAGAGCTATGTGAAGGTATAGATAACGACTGCGATGGTCAAACTGATGAAGGCTGTACAACATATTACCGTGATTTAGATACAGACAGTTATGGAAATAATAGTGTTACCATAATTGCTTCTAGCCCGCAGTCTGGTTATGTATCTGACCATACTGATTGCGATGATACGGATCAAAATGTGAATCCGGGACATGCAGAAGTCTGTAATAACTCTATTGATGATAACTGTAATGGTGAAGCTGATGAAGGATGTGCTCAAGGTGATTTAGATGGGGACGGTTATACGACAAGTGGTGGAGACTGTAATGATGCCAACGGAACCGTATATCCCGGAGCACCAGAAATTTGTGCAAACAGTGTGGATGATGATTGTGATGGTTCTACAGATGAAGGGGGATGTATTACAGATAGTGATGGTGATCGATTCACAGGTACTGTGGACTGTAATGATACCAGCGCCATTGTAAATCCTGTAACAGCAGAACTTTGCGGAAATGCTGTTGACGAAGATTGCAGTGGCTCTGATTTAGCCTGTGATGCGCAATGTCTCACTATTTCTGAAGTACCACTGGATGTCACCTTTGATCCGCCAAAACCCAATATTGGCTTTTTAATTGATGATTCCGGTAGTATGGCTTGGGAAATTCTATATAAATATAGCACTGGAGACGGAAAATTTAATGGCAACGATATGCTTGCTGATAGTGGAGCAAAAAATTATTGGCCAACTCAATATTCAGCACACAATACGATTTATTATAATCCGCAGGTGAATTATATCGCATGGCCAAACTGTTCGAGTTGCCCTAGTACACCGCTTAATTTAGGCAGTATTCGAACGAATCCCATGTCTTCAAGTAATCCCATTGATTTACTCTCTCAATTTACTAGTATTAGTAGTCAATCAATTAAATATGCCCATTATTATACATGGAATGATGCTGATAATGATTCGACCATAGATAATCAGGAAATTTGGCTAGTTAATTTCCCTAATTCTTCCTCGGTTGATTATTATAAATGTAGCTTTAACACAAGTAGTAAACTAGTGGAATCATTGGAGTCAATTACTATTGCGAATGTTCCGAATTCAGTTAAAATTTCCAGAACTGTAACGAATGAGCTGCAGAATATTGCACTTTGGTACACGTTTTATCGTAAACGAACGTTAACTGTTAAAGCATGTATCGGTAGAGTGTTAAACACTATGACTGAAATGCGGATCGCTATCAGAACATTGCATGATTCCTCCACTCAAGACCTTCTTGATATTGATACAGGCTCAAATCGTACTACTCTTTTATCTAAGGTTTATGCAGTAGGGGCAAGCGGTGGAACGCCATTACGTACAGAATTAAAAAATTTGGGAACTTACTTAACAGGTTATCCAAGTGGAACACCTCAGTATTTCTCTGAAGCTAATGGTGGTTCCTGTCAGCAGGTTTTTTCCATTCTGGTAACCGATGGGTATTGGAATGGTGACAGTCCAAGTGTAGGTAATGTGGATTCTGGCAGCGGGGCGCCATATCAGGATAGTTATTCCAATACCTTAGCAGATGTGGCGATGTATTTTTATAAAAATGATTTATCCACAACCTTACCGAATTTAGTTCCTACAAATACGCTAGATACAGCGGCTTACCAACACATTGTTACTTACGGAATTTCTTTTGGTATGAATGGTACGTTAAACCGTAACAATTATAATATTCCTAACTGTATAGCTGGTACTAGCCCTTGTCCTACATGGCCATCAATTGTAAACGATCAAAGCACAACGATTGATGATTTATGGCATGCTACAATCAATGGCAGAGGCGAATTTTATAGTGCTGAGAACCCGGATATGCTTGTGGATGCACTGAATCGAATTAAATATGATATTGAAGAACGTACTGCTTCGGCATCGAGTGTAGCTACGAATTTTCAGGAACTCAGAACTGATACCCGTATATATCATGCGACATATAATACCAATAACTGGTTTGGGGATTTAAAAGCCTATGCAATCCAACAATCTTCAGGACAAATACAGGATACGATTTGGTCTGCCAGAGATGAGTTGAATATTCAAAATTGGGATACAGGCCGAAAAATAATTACTCATAATGGTACTTCGGGAGTTCCGTTCCGGTATAATGATCTAACTACTACCCAGAGGAGCAATCTGTTCACTCCAAATTCACAGACTGCCCGCACCGAACTGATCAATTACTTACGAGGAGATAACACAACAGATTGGGCGCATGGCGGGCCATTCAGAACTCGTTCCGGTAAACTGGGAGATATTGTGCATTCTTCTCCGAAATTCAATAACAATGTAATTTATGTGGGTGCAAATGATGGCATGATGCACGCGTTTAATGCAGAGGATGGCACGGAAATCTTTGCATACGTTCCAAATATGATCATGGATCAACTGAAATATCTGGCAGATAGATATTATAATCATAAATTTTATGTAGATGGATCGATTTTTGTCCGACAGATTGGAAGTAAGGCTTTTCTTGTGGGCGGATTGGGCAGAGGTGGAAAAGGGTATTACTTCCTTAATATTACTGACGTTTCATCTACATCACCTGCAAATGAGACTAGTGCTGCGAGTATTGCTAAATGGGAATATTCTAGTGTAGGTAACAATGATTCAGACCTTGGATATACGTTTAGCGATCCGATTATTGTTAAAACAAACACAAACGAATGGGCTGTAGTATTTGGTAATGGTTATGATAGTGGTACGGGTAAGGCGGTTTTATATATTATCGGTTTTAATGAAACCACTGGAGCAAAACTATGGGTTAAAAAAATCGATACGTTATTCGGCAATACGTCAACACAATGTAATGGATTATCAACACCAGTTTTAATTGATAAAAATTTAGATGGTAAGATTGACTTTGCTTATGCAGGTGATTTGCAAGGTAATTTATGGAAATTTGATTTAACCGCTACGAATAGCGCTAGCTGGAATGTTGCTTATGGTGGTAATGCTTTTTTCAGAGCTAAAAATGCAAACGGCGAATATCAACCTATCACGAGCAAGCCGGCTATTAAACCCAATTGTGGTGGCATAGAAGGATCACTTATCGTTTTCGGTACTGGAAAATATCTTGAATCTTCTGATATTAACGATAGTCAAATTCAAACCATTTATGGAGTCTGGGATTGGCAGGATGCATGGAATACTGATCCAAATAGTAAATATTTAGGTGAATTCCAAAGCAATCGCACCTTATCTCATTTAACAGGCAATTTGAGTGGTATCAGATTGCTGCAACAAACCATGACTAGTGTAACGCAGAATGGTCACATGTATCGCGTTTTTAGCAACAACACTATTAGCTGGT
Source organism: Deltaproteobacteria bacterium YD0425bin50 (assembly GCA_002753105.1). Lineage (GTDB taxonomy): Bacteria > Desulfobacterota > Desulfobacteria > Desulfobacterales > YD0425bin50 > YD0425bin50. The sequence goes on from PDZT01000101.1 coordinate 3,933, forward strand.
ATTCTCCAGATAATCAAACTGGAACCCATGTGGGCTGGTATGCTGATCTGCCTGCAGGAGAAAAAATTATTACCGGGCCAATCATCAGAGGGGATACGGTTGTTGCGATTGGTATTGATCCTTCTATCTCACCTTGCTCAGCAGGTGGAGACTCAGTCATGTATGAATTCCTTGCCTGCAATGGCGGCAGACATGCAAGTCCAGCATTTGATATTACTGAAGACAATCAGATCACTTCCGCTGACACTGTTACGATTACAGAGGCAAGCCAGACGATTCAAGCAGCTCCGAGTGCTGTTGTGATTAACAATCAAATACTGTATGCTCCAACCATTTTACTTAATCAGCAAAATGTTGGAACAGAGCTAAAGTATTTTACAAACTCTAATGGGACGATACGCACTGTTACTGAAGTCGGCCCTAACCTTGGGACGTTTTATTGGCAGGTTATCAAAGAGTAATATTATTCGTTCGATCGTTCGATCGTTCCCACGCTCCAGCGTGGGAACGCAGCCTCGGACGCTCCAGCGTCCGTTTTATTCAAAACCCATAATATAGTATTTAGCCAGGCGCTTGCTATGTCTATTCGGGACGCTGGAGCGTCCCTTGATGCGTTCCCACGCTGGAGCGTGGGAACGATCGAACGAACGCCTTGGCCGAAACGAGAAAATCAAGGCCAACGATTGTAGGGGGCGAACGTTGTGTTCGCCCTACTTATTTTTCGTTAAAGTTTGCACCCATTTTAACACTTCAGCCACAGCTTCAATTAAATTTGAAGGAATATAGTTATCCAGTTCACCATAATGAAAAAGGTCTTGTGCCAAAGGTACATTTTGCATAATTGGAATGCCTTCTTCCTGAGCTATATCGATCATGCGCTTGGCAATCAGGTCTTCACCTTTGGCAACAATCATAGGTAATTTGGTTTTGTCTTTGTCATAATACAGCGCAACTGCAAGATGCGTTGGATTCGTAACAAGAACACTTGCTTTTTTAGTCCGTTGGGCAGTATCATTCATCACCATTTCACGATGTAATTGCTTCCTTTTACTCTTAATATGGGGATCACCTTCCATTTCTTTATATTCCTGCTTCACTTCTTCTTTGGTCATCATTAATTTTTTGATATGCTGATGCTTTTGTAAAAAAAAGTCAGCCGCAGCCACAATTGAAAAAGCAAAAATAGTATAAATAACTACCTTTTTAAGCAGTGCCCCGAGTACAGGCATAATTCCATCGATCCCTAAAAAGGGAAGCTTTAATAAGGGGTCAATCGACTCTTTGATAACTTTATAGATCAGGTAAGAGAGAAACAGAATTTTTACCAAGGATTTTAAAAATTCAATTAAATTATCTTTGGAAAATATTTTTTTTATGCCTTCAGCCGGATTAATTTTATTCAGGTCAGGTGTAATAGACTGAATTGAAAAGAGCGCTCCGATCTGGAAAAAATTAGCCATAATTGCCATAATCAACGCTGTCATAATCACGGGTGCGGATAATACCAATATTTTATACCCAACCCCTTGTAACATCATTTTCAGACCTTCTTTAAAAGGGACTTCATAATATAATGTTGGGAGCAGCACTAATTCTTTCATTTGGTTCAAATAGGAATCCCAACTCACCCAGATAACGATAAACACCGCAATAATAATCGCGGCCGAAGGGATTTCTTTGCTTTTTGCAACCTGACCTTTTTCACGAGCTTCACGTAATTTTTTCGACGTGGGCTGTTCAGTTTTATCGCTCATTCGATAATCCCCCGTAAAAAAGAAATAATACTGTTGGCTTGACTATAATATCTTGCAAAAAGATACATCAGCAATTGAAAATAAATAACCAGCAAAAAGCTCGCAATACCACCCTTAATAGGCATGGACAAAAAAAATACATTCAATTGAGGAGAAAAACGGTTGATGAGTCCTAAACCAAACTCGGCGATAAAAAGGGCGATAATAATGGGCGCAGTAAGCAGTACCGTCATGCTCATGATTAAATCTACCTGATGGAGAATAAATACGGGGAGTTTGCCGTCAATATGTGGAAAAAAGGATAAAATTGGCCAAATGCGATAACTTTCATAAATCACAGATAACAGTCCCAAAAAACCACCGCTCATGAAAAAATAAACGGTTACTGCCTGTACCAGCAAGCTTCCAATAGGCGATGTCTGTTCTCCGCTTAAGGGATCAACTACAGATGCCATGGTTGTCCCGCGTTGATTGTCAATAAAAAAACCGACATTTTCTGCTACCCAGAATATAATGGCACCTAAAAAACCGAGTAACATACCAATAACTGCTTCTTTAACGGCAATCATAACTATCATGAATACAGAAAATTCAGCCGGCAATGTCGGTGACACCATCGGAAAAATAATCAAGGCAAAAGTTAAAGCCATGCCGTTACGAATATGGCCTTGAAAAATTTGAGTGCTAAAAAAAGGCAGGACTGCAAAAGTAGCCAATAGACGCGGTGTAATCAGCGACATGGTGACTAATAGATGTTTGATAAACGCTGTTTCTATCATGGCACAATGAATGGAAACATGTCAAAAATTCGTTCAGTATAATTATATAATTCCCCGCCTACCCATCTGGAAGTGAGAATAATAGTGAAAACAACCATAACGAGTTTAACAGCAAAAGATATGGTTTGATCCTGAATCTGAGTGATGGCCTGAATCAGGCTCATCAAAAGACCCGCAACAGAAGCTACAATTATGGGCGGCAGAGATAAAACCAATACAAGAACTAATGCTTGAATGGTGTATTCCAAGATAACCGTTTCATTCATATTTCACCGATATGTTAGAACTAAGCCATGAATTAACCGAGTCCAGCCATCTAAAAGCACGAAAAGCAGTAGTTTAAAAGGCAAGGAAATTGTCATAGGAGAAACCATCATCATCCCCATTGCGAGCAAAATATTTGAAACCACAAGATCAATAGCTATAAACGGCAAATAAAGTAAAAATCCAATTTCAAAAGAAGTTGTTAGTTCACTCACTGTAAATGAGGGCACCAGCACTATCAGGTCATCTGATTTTAACGTCGCCGCTTTATTTTCAGGCCACAAACTTTTAGCCGTTTTCATAAAAAAAACCCGTTCTTTTTCATGACAGTGTTTTAACAGAAAATGCCGTATGGGTTCTTTGGCTTTAATCGCTGCTTCTTTTAAGGTGGGTATGTCTTTTTTAGAGAGATCACTTTGACTTAAAATAAGGCCTGTTTCTTCAAAAATTGGCGCCATTACATAAATTGTCAGAATAATGGCCAGCCCGTTAATGACCATGTTAGGCGGAATTTGCTGAATACCCAGTGCGTTTCTGATCAGGGACAATACTACCGTGAATTTAAGATAGGATGTAACCATAATCGCTATGAAAGGCGCTAAGGATAGTCCAATCAGTAAGACAACCAGATACAGCGGATCCGGAATGCTAAACGTCTGCATGTTTAAAAATCTCCAGAATCCTGACCCCTAAACGCTGGTCAATCTGAATAATTTCACCGCAGCCAATACTTTTTCCATTGGCTCTCAGCATAACAGGTTTTTCTAAAGAACCATTCAAATCAATTGTGTATCCCGGCTGAATGGTCTTGAGTTCGCCTAAAGTCATTTCTTTTTGGCCAACTTCAAAGTGTATTTGGACTGTCAGATCATTAAGATTAGCTGCTACGGGTTTCGTATCCGGAGCGGTTTTAACTTCAGGTTTTTTAGGTGCATCCATGATGTTTTCATTCCGTATATGTTGAATGGTTAATTGAGTACCTTTGAATACGCCGTCATACCATAGCGAAGGCGGAATATACAAGCTAACCATCTGTCGGCTATCAAAGGCTGATTCATCCCATAAAATAATATCGTTGACACAAAGTTCTGCCATCTCACTCATTTTAAGTTGTGTTTTGGCTATTACATAAAAAGTATAAAAATTCAACTGCGGTGGATACTCAACAGTAGCCGTAACCTTTTTCTCCCATAAATCGGCAAGCCATTGCAGTGCTTTAAAAGATGCAAGCATATGACCATATACATTACCCCCTTCTTTAGCTCGGGTTAACTGAAAATAAACCGCATATTCTGTTGGATTCATTTCTACGCTTGCTAAAGGAGCAGGGTGTATTGTTATTTCCTGCAAAGCAGTTTGTAGTCCAGAAACCGATGATAACCGATTGAATAAAGGTTCTGCTGCGACTTCCAGTACTGCACATTTAATTTCATTCGGTAAATCGAAAAAATTGTCACCAGCAGTGAACTTATCCAGTAAATTGGTAAAAAAAATAGTTTCCAGACCTATCATCACCGAGTATTCGCCGATAAGTGTTTTGAACAGAATCTGGTGTGAATAGTGAGGCGGAGGAGGATAAACAAAGTGAAATTCACAGGAATCAGAGCCGATGTTAAACGTAATTTTCCGCCAGCCTTGAAAAATACGGTTGAACACTTTAACTTGGTTATCTTGAACTTTAGGCCAATTCAGGAGTGGCATAATTACTTATCCTCCATCTCTTCATATAGATTGCGCTGTTGTCTTGATCTGCCTTCATTGTCTCCGCCAGAAGATGTATCGTTAAACTGCACATGTATTTCCACTTTATCCTCCAATTTCTGCTGTAGATAATGGCCTAGATCGTTTTGCATATTTTCCAGTTGCCTGAAAGAATCCGGAGATGTACTGACTAATTCAATCCGAATTTGTTCCCCTTCCCATGAAATATGTATTTCTGTTCCCGGTAAAACCGATTCTTTAAGCTGAATTCGGACTTCCTGATTCTTGTTTAGCGAAGCATCGCTTACTAAAATAGACTCAGCAACCTCCCGCGCAATTTCGGACAGGTTTGAAACGGGTTCATTTTTTGTTACTTCAGCAGTCTTCGTTTCAGATTGAGGCTGCATGGTCTTCAGAATACCTTCGCCTGAAGGTAAAACAGTTACCTGCGGTTCATCAGGAGAGGTTTTCTTGTCTTGAAAAGAATCTTTTTCTTTATTCATATAAGCATCTTTCGGGAAAGATTCAGAGGTCTGCGATTCTTTTTGGAATTGCTTAGATTCACCTGTGGTAAAGTTACCTTGGTGATGTTCATCACCAGCTAATTTTTTTGAATAATCATGGGTTGAATTAAATTCATTTTTTACGTCCGTGAATGGTTTTTCTGAATGACTGCCAGTCTCATCGGGTACTGGCTTTGGCTGACCAAACGGTTCTGTCAGACCAGCATCTTTTTTATGCGGCTCAAGTGGCTCAGCAACAAAACCTGAAGCGGGTTTGTGGTCAATATTTCGGTTTTGAAATAAACTGCCCATGTTATTAGCAGACATGTGTTGATCTGGTGAGAATTCCGGATTGGGATGCTGTTGTTGCGTCTCGCTAACCAAACCTGAAGCGGGTTTTGGATCCATGTTTCGGTTTTGAAACAAACTGCCCATGTCATTAGCAGACGTGTGAGAATCTGGTGAGTATTCCAGATTGGGATGCGGTTGTTGTGTTTCGCTAACCAAACCTGAAGCGGGTTTCGGATCCATGTTTCGGTTTTGAAATAAACTGCCCATGTCAGTGAACTGTTCTTGTTGATCGGGTGTATTCGTCAATGCTGAATTCTCTGGCTGTTGTTCAGCGAGTAATCCAGCAAACAGTTCGGCTGATTTATTCTGTTCGGGAGTGACGATCGGTATTTGCTTTTGGCCTTCGCCAATTTCCGTATTAATAAACGAATCAGAAATGACTGAATTATCAAAATTTTGCGAAATATCCATTCTATTCAAACTCCTTAAGGGTTTCATATCTTAGGAATGTCAATTTTATAACTTATTTTTTTGTCTTGAACTGTGATTTATTTGATTCATGTGATCGCCATGATAATCATAGTTAATCACACAAATCAGACGAATCACAGTTCAAGGCATGACGATCGGACGATTCTGTCAATCGTTATACCGGCGTCATACCGGCGAAAGCTGGTATCCAGAAAATCGGATGTGTATTTAGCGTTCTGTGTACTTAGATAACAGTTCTTGAATTTATGTTCAATCTTTTTTAGAGTTGAGAGTAATGGATCCACCCATTGTGAAATTGAATATCTGAAAAATCTGTAGGTATAGATGCAAGGAGTGTTCTTGCTCTATTTAAAGGGAAAATACAAGGGCTTTGAATATAAATTAACCAAAATACAAAATATTTTGTTAGAAAATCATCTGAATAAAATTGATGAGGGAAGTCATCATGCTGATTTCTTCCCTCTGAATAGGCGGGCTATAGTTAAGCAATTGTATTGATATTTTTTCCGATACCCATTTTACTTCGATAGGTATTTTGCATGTCATCCTGATCATTATCATTTCTATAAGCTGCTTTGGGGCTTTGAATGGTTTTTATCATATTATCTTGATCATTATCATTACTAACTTGTTTTGTATTTTGAAGTTTATTCATTCCTCCATAAATACTATTCAAACTCGCTCCATTTATTTCCATATTCACCTCCATATTAAAATGACATGACAGTATCTTAATTTTGCATCTATATGCTTAAAATTTAATATCTAAACATCTGTAGCATAAGCTCTTTTATTCTCTTTGGCAAGATTTTAATTTTTATTTAATGGATTGCAGTCAAGAATAGAAGGCAATGGTCCAAGGTTATTGAGTTCCTGTGGAACGCCTAACATTTGATAAATCCGTTGATCTTTTCTGATCCATATCTGATTAACCCATTCTTGAAATTGTTTCTGAAAGTTAGCATCTTCAAAATAATCACCCAATAAATCGGCTGTAATTGGAATAATTTCGATGTGAACTTTAATTCTTCGAACTTCTCCGCATAGAAAATTCCAAATATTCTTGGTTCCTTCTGGATAAACAATGGTTACATTAAGAATCGAATTGAGTTGCTCTCCCATCGCTGCCAAAACAAAAGCTATACCACCAGCCTTAGGTTTGAGTAAGTTTGCATAGGGTGAACGCTGTTTTTGATATTTTTCGGGAGTAAAACGTGTACCTTCCACAAAATTCATTATAGAAACTGGTAATTGTTTAAATTTTTCACATGCTTTTCTGGTAATTTCAATATCTTTTCCTTTGAGATGAGGATTTTTTTCAATAAATGTTCGAGAGTAGCGTTTCATAAATGGATAATCCAAAGCCCACCAGACCAAGCCCAAAAGAGGCACCCAAATGAGTTCTTTTTTAAGAAAAAATTTAAGGAAAGGGATTTTCCGATAAAAAATGGTTTGTAATACTATAATGTCTGTCCATGATTGATGGTTAGAAATAACAATATACCATTGATGATTTGACAACTCTTCCAATCCTTCAACTTCCCAGTGGATATGATGCAATAATTTTAACCCAAAAGAATTGATAAATATCCAGCTTGACGCAATTTCTATTAAAGCCTTGCTGCACCCTTTTTTCCAGACAGTAATTGGAATAATTAATTTAAGTATTGCTATGGTAAAAAAAGGAATACAGCATACAATAGTATTGGTAAATCCCCAAACGAATGCGATTGTTCCTCGCATCCATAAAACAGTCGTACGATACATGTCCATTCTCCTCATTGTTATCATGATGAAATAGTATAGTTTCATTTAAGTTATAACTTCATTTAAGTTATAACTTAATGAAATTTTCCATACAGATAAAAATAGTTATAATGACAAAAGTTTTACAAATCTCACATGCATTAACATTTATTTACTTCTAAATCGAGGCAATAATTCTTGAAATGATGAAATGATTATGAGATAAAAAGAATCATGATGCAAGAGATAATAATAAAGACTTAAACTTATCTTATTCTTACCTTTTAAAAGTTTAAAAATATTCAGATAATGACATGAAATACCT
>PDZT01000587.1 GCA_002753105.1 Deltaproteobacteria bacterium YD0425bin50
GGTTATCTCAAAAGGAAAAGATCAGCCTATCAGAGCTGTGTATGATCGTTTTAATCAAGATACAGAAGATGGGAACACAATGGATCGCTACTCTGAATTACTGTGCACAGGAATAGAATCTATATTAAACGTGAAACATGAAAAGGATGTGGACAGTCTGTTCTCCAGCGGTGGAACAACCGCTTTGGTGAATACCATTAAAGGATTAGATGATTTTGAATTGCTTGCCTTTGTGGTGGTCAAATAATGGAAACAGATATGTTCGCACTACCCTTAAGTGCCTTTCTGAATAATAAACCGATTCCTAAAACCAAGTTTTATGAAAAAGCCTCGATAAGTCCCAAATTAAAACAGCAATTCATAGACAAAATTCAAAAAATTACTTGGAAATACAAACTCGCTGAAGATACGATTGGGATAAGCAAAACCCATAACGTAAATGAAATAGAAATATTTGAAATAGAGCTTAAAGCCCACTATATTCCTGTGGATGTTCTCAAGGTGATTGATAAAGCAATTCCGTATCCGATTTTATATCAGTTTGTTTATAAACAGAACATGGCTTACGGCATCGCCTTAAAAGACATAAATGAGAACCAGCCCTCTGTACTCAGGAATTACTATTTTTCCAAATGGAATGACGTGTTGAATTTTGACTTTACGGGTTTGGATCTGGAAAAAGTATATCAAAAACTCATATTAGCCTTTATCTCTGACGAATCTAAACGCAGGGAAAATTTTGATGAGATTATTGATACCGATACCAAAAGAAAGTGCTTAGAAAAAGAGATAGAAACCTTAAAAAACAGAATCAGAAAAGAAAAACAATTTAACAGAAAAGTTGATTTGAACCAGTCTTTAGTGGAAAAAGAGAAACAGTTACAGTCTATAAAGGAACATAGCGCATGACCCAAAAATTAAAAATGCAGACACCCAATGGAACCCATGAGCAGATTGGCAAGCTCTTTCCCAATGTGCTTACTGAAACAAGAGATACCAATGGAAAAATGAAAAAAGCCATTGATTTTGATCTGTTAAAACAGATGCTCACTGATGAGGTGGCAGATAGTCAAGATGAACGCTACCGTTTAGACTGGCCCGGTAAAAAGGGATCGCTGTTAAAAGCAAATACCCCCATTACCAAAACCCTCAGACCTTGCAGAGAGGAAAGCGTCAATTTTGATACCACGAAAAACCTCTATATCGAAGGAGATAACTTTGAAGTCTTGAAGATTTTGCAGGAGTCTTATCTCGGTAAAATCAAAATGATCTATATTGATCCGCCGTATAACACAGGCAATGATTTTATCTACAAAGACAATTTTAAAACCAGTAGAGAGGAGTATGAAGAATGCATTGGTGCAGTGGATGAAGATGGCGGCAGGCTCTTTAAAAATACCGATTCTAATGGCAGGTTTCATTCTGATTGGTTGAGCATGATGTATGAAAGACTTCTAATTGCACGGGATTTACTCAAAGAGGATGGGGTCATTTTTATCAGTATTGATGATAATGAAGTCCATAATTTGAGGAAGATTTGTGATGAGATTTTTGGGGAGGGGAATAAAGTTGGTGTTGTTATATGGAAAAACGTAACTGATAATAATCCTACAAATATTGCAATGGAACATGAGTATATACTATGTTATGCAAAGCAAAAAACAGTAATAGATACAGTCTGGAAGTCAAAAGTTGCTGATGCCAAAGAACAGCTTATTAAAATTGGAATAAATCTGAATAATCGTTTTAAAAATCAAGAAGAGCTGCAAACTGCATATACTAACTGGTTTCGTGAAAACAAACGATTTTTAGGTCAACTTGATAGATACAAATATATCGATAAAGGCGGAATATATACAGGAAGCCAAAGCGTTCATAACCCTGGTAAAGAGGGATATCGTTATGATGTTATTCATCCAGTAACGAAAAAACCATGCAAACAACCATTAATGGGTTATCGTTTTCCTGAGCAAACAATGAAAAATCTTCTTGATAAAGGTAAAATACTTTTTGGCAAAGATGACTTTAAAATCATAGAAATTAAGGTTTATGTAGAAGAATATGAAGATAAACTTTCAAGTGTAATAGAGATGGATGGTCGACTTGGGGCTTATAATCTTCGAGATATTTTCATTGAGAATAAAAAAATATTTGATAATTCTAAGCCAGAGCAGCTATTGAAAACTGTTTTTTCTTACATTCTTAATTATGAGGATTTAATCCTTGACTTCTTCTCTGGTTCTGCCACCACTGCCCATGCAGTCATGCAGCTCAACGCTGAAGACAACGGCAACAGACAATTCATCATGGTACAATTACCTGAAAAAACGGATGAAAAATCCGAAGCCTATAAAGCTGGATATAAAACCATAGCAGACATCGGCAAAGAAAGAATCCGGCGTGCAGGGAAAAAGATAAAAGAAGAAAACAAAGGCAACGAAGGAATTGAGAAACTGGATATAGGCTTTCGAGTCTATAAAACCGACACCAGCAACATGAAAGATGTTAAACTCACTTGATCTATGCTTTCTTCCTG
>PDZT01000007.1 GCA_002753105.1 Deltaproteobacteria bacterium YD0425bin50
TATTTGAAAAAACTTCCCGGAGGGTTAATTTTTTTCCCATTTATAGAGATACTATATCAAGTGGAACGGCTATTCAATTTGTATAAAAAACCATGGTGGAATATAAAAAAACAAAATAAATCGTTTCAAAAATTAATGAACTATGCCGGTCTTTATACACTTGCAATTTTTAAGATGGGAAAGAATCATAAGGAGATAATATAATTATGCGGGTTGCTTTTATTGTTGATGCCCTTCATCATAGAGAAATATTCTCTATTCCCATTTTGTCGGCTATTTTGAAGCAAGCAGGCCATGATGTATCCTTGATTGAATTCATCAAAGTCAACCATATTCAACACATGTTCACAGACGGCACTCCTGAAATTATCGCCTATTCATTAATGTCCTGCGAGTTGGAAACCTATCGTAAAATCAATACGATTCTTAAACAGCATTATGATTTTTTTTCGGTTTTTGGAGGCCCACACCCAACTTTTTCGTCTGATTTTTGCTCTGAACCTTTTGTGGATGCTATCTGTAAAGGAGAAGGCGATGATGCGTTTCCTGAATTTTTATCACATTTCCCCAAAGAAAGCATGTATTCCGTATCTAATTTTCACTTTAAAAAAGAAAATGGCAGAACTGTCATTGAGAATCCATTGAGAAATTTGGTTTGTAATTTGGATGCGCTCCCTTTCCCAGATCGCAAGATAATCTTTGATAAGAATCCATTTCTAGCCAAAATGCCTATTAAATCGTTTATGACAAGTCGGGGCTGCCCATTTCATTGCACGTATTGTTTTAATCATGCGTATAATAAAATGTATCATAAAAAAGGAAAAATTGTTCGTATTAAATCGGTAGATTATTTGATTGAAGAAATTCAGCAGATCCGAAAAGCATATCCCATGCAATTTATCAAATTTCATGATGATATTTTTGGACTTAATAAAGATTGGCTTGAAACATTTGTTAAAAAATACCGTAAAGAAATTGGGTTGCCCTTCGGCGCGTACTCAAGGGCAAATCTCATTTCAAAAGACTATGTAAAATTGATGAAATCAGCAGGTTGTGTAACAATTGTGATGGCAATTGAATCGGGCGATGAGCATATTAGAAATACAGTTTTAAAAAGAAATATGAGCGATAATCAAATTATTAAAGCCGCCCAGTTGATCAATGCTGAAGGTATTCATTTATATACCCTAAATATGATTGGGTTGCCGGGCGAAACAGAAAAAGAAATGTATAAAACCATTCAGATTAATCAAAAAATTAAACCTGAATTAGCGGAATCCAATTTATTTAAACTATATGAAGGGCTTGAAATAACAGACTATTCTTTAAAATATGGCTACGCTTATTCCGACTTTAATAAAAGAATGAATTTAGATGACCTGTCGAATTTGTCGTTAAGTGAACAGGAGAAAAAAAAATTATCTGTTTTAAACGAACTTTTTGTGTTTATTTCCTGCTATCCAAGACTTGCGTTTTTGCTTAAATTAACCAATATTTTATATCCGTTCCGTGGTTTGATTAAGATAATAAGAAGTTTTTTTACCTCATATAAAATAATATATAAAATTTATCCAACACCAATTCCTTTTTCTGTTATCGTTGATGGGGTTATTCATTTACTTAAGCGCAAAAACAACCAATTATGATGATTTCGTTTTGGCCTTGATCATCGGCCAAACATGTAGGGACGATGCTTGTCATCGCCATTGATCAGGTGAACACAAGGTTCGTCTGGGTGCAATCCCAAAATATCTATGACAAAAAGAATGATAAGGCTTTTTTAAACAATGCCAAACCCCGAAGGGGTGAAATATATCAGCCCAGGGCAACGCCCTGGGTAGTGTACAACATGATTGTAGCCCTGAAAGGGCGTGATAATTTTAACAAAATTTTATTTTTTATATGTCTCGCCCTTTCAGGGCTAAAAAAATTGTATCTATTACCCAGGGCGTTGCCCTGGCTGGTATGTCTAACCCCTTCGGGGTTCGGGGTATTGTTGTATTTGTATTAAGAGCTTCTTCCAAAATTAAATTTATTGTACAATATGTTGAATAAATTGAAGATTGGTTATCATCATATTGTGTTTAAATCTTAATTTTGCAAGTACCTCTTAATTGAATGAAAAGTTTTCGCATTTTTAATATTGATTCTTTGTCATATTTGGGGAATGCACCCGGTTCGTCCCTACATTCAGCCGAAATGATGATCAAGGCGTTTTTAACAAAGAAATAGGTAACATGTTATGCTTGAAAAAAATATCAAGAATCTTTTGGCCTGTCCTATGTGTATGTCGCCATTAAAGCCTGTACAAAAACGACTTACATGTGAAATCTGCAACAAAGAGTATGCTGATATTGAAACAGAGTGTATTTGTTTTGACAACTGTATTGATGAAAAGGGCTTCTTTACAAAGCAGGGAATAGAATGGATTCCTGAGCAGTATAATAACTATACTAGACAGGTTTTCTTGGAATCATTAGCGAAGCGCGAGTATTGGGAAATGGATGAAAAAAATAAATTGGTTGGTATTACTCGGAAATTATGGTGGGAAAATTATATTGGAAAAGTTGAACATAAAAGGATATTGGAAATCGGATGCGGTGTGAATTATATTACCCCGTACTGGTTGGAATGTAAGAATGATGTTGTTGCTATAGATAATTGCAGAGAGAGTATTAACTTTTTGTCAAAGGTAATTCAACTGAGCGGCGTTCCTATGGATAAGCTTGTTCTTGCGGTTGCAGATGTAACTGCTGTTCGTTTTTTAAAAAAATTTGACATCATTCAAATGAATAATGTGCTTCATCATATCAAAGAATATCCTATTCTTCTGAACCAATTAAGGAATTATCTGGCAGATGATGGGCGCATTCTTATTGTTGAGCCTAATTATTATTATCCGCCTCGATGGATTGTAGAGACTGAATTGTTTGATCCTGTTAATCCTATTCGTAATTATTTTATAAGAAACGAATTATTTGAAGAAGATGAAAAAGGTATCCGTTTTTCGATACTAAAGAAACAGCTTAAAAACGCAGGATGTGAAATCGTAATTAATATGAAAGATAACAATTGGTTAGGATATGGGAATATATTATGGGTAAAAAGCGGTACTGCTTTAGCAAAAGCCATATATATATTAGATCATTATCTCTTTAGTAAGGTGATTCCAGCAATACTTGCACCATTTGAATATATTATTGCTCGCAAATCTGTATAGGTGTTTTTTTTTATGGATAAGGCAGTTCACTTGTTTTCACATTATTTACCGTTTTTAAATGCTGGGCTTGCAATTTTAAAAGGCCGGCTACAGAAACGGGTGTTTCCATGGTATTTGAATTTTTTTATTACGTCTAAATGTAATTTACGATGCCCATATTGTTACATCATCAAATATAGATCAGAACAAAAAGAGCCAAGCTTGGAAGCATTAAAACGTATTGTAGATGATTTTTATCGTTTAGGCACGCGTTATTTTGCTCTTCTTGGAGGCGAACCATTGCTTCGAAAAGATTTAAGTGAACTCATTGATTATCTCACGTCCAAAAATGTGCTTATTGGGATGAATACCAATGGAACAATACCTCTTGATCGTCATATTTCTATGCTAAAAAAATTAAACAAAATAACGTTTAGCTTAGAAGGTGAAAGAAAAGATCATGACAAAGACCGAGGTGTCGGATCATATGATAAAATTATTGAAAATATGACCATTCTAAAACGAAATAGAATTAATCAATTTTCTATTCAAACAACCATAACGGCTTCAACACTCCATTCATGGCAGCATGTTTTAGACATAGCCAAAATATATGGCAGCACAGTTCTTTTTACGGAAATTTCATGTCAACCCGGAGAAAAAACCGTCTCGGCTGATATTGATTCCGGTCAATTGGTTCAGATATGGGAAAAAATACGAAACCTGAAGTTAAAGGGATTTCCGGTTGAAAATTCATTTGAAGCCATCAATAATATGATAACATATGGAAAGCATATTGGGCCATTTCAATTTTTTGAGAGTTTTGATGCAATTCCCCCCTATTTAAAAAAATTTACTAAAAACTCACCTTGTTCGTTTGGAAGATATGCCGCGTTTTTAAATTATGATGGGAATTTGTATCCATGCGCTAGTCTATTCGGAATAGAAAAATACAAGTATAATATTTATGAACTATCTATAAAAAAAGCTTATCAGTGTATGTCTTCGAATCATTCATGTAGATTATGCCGAGGACTTCTTGGGTATCAAATTCATTTATTGTTTTCATCCTTAGATTTCAGTACGTTACTTCAATTAGCGAAAATAGCATTTAACAATTACAATTATAAAAACCTATAATCAAGTGAGAATTATGCCTGTATTAATATATGGATTACTATTATTTTTAATAGGATTCTGCATCCATATTATAATATGGAGACTTTCCATGCCGTATAGACAAACCCGAGCGTTGTTGATTATTTTTTTGATGACAGCGTTTTTGGGTCTGCTATGTATATTCTTTCTTCAGCCTTTACTCAAATTACATGGCTTTCCTATACCTGACACCATGTTTTCGTATCTCCATATCCTGATGTTTGTTCTTTCGTTGGTTCCTGCTTACATCATCACGTATTCAGCCTTGGAAGTAGATAGTCCAACGCTTGTCATTGTAAAAAAAATTGCTGATGCCGGTAAACATGGATTAACATTAAATGAACTTGGTCAATTGATTAATGATGATCATTTGATTTTTCCCCGTATCAGGGACTTGATTCGCGATGGTTATATTATTGACGACAGCCAGCAATATTGGATTACATCCAAGGGAAAACACTTTATCAGTATTTTTATTTTTTATCGGTCATTACTGAATTTACCTGCAGGGGGTTAACTCATGGATTTATGGCGATTATTAATTCCATTCATTGCATTTTTTGTTAATATCACTATACAAATTTGTTTTTGTCGTTTTATTACCGGAATGGGCCTGCTTAAATCGATTTATTGGGGATTTTTAGCAGGAGTTTTGGTTGGATTATTATCAGAAATCATTCTTGGATTATATTTTGTTGCATTCAATATCGATGTTATCATTTATGGCCTAACTAATGGGATTATTTACATCGCTTTAAGTTACGGGTATTTTCATTTTTTAAATCTTGGTGAAACCGCAAGAAGGGTAAGAATACTTAGAGAAATGAATTCAGTATCTACAGGTCTTAAGTTAAATGAACTCTTAAGCCGATATAATGCAGAAAGTATTGTTCATATCAGGATGAAACGGCTTTTAAATACAGGACAGGTTGTATTAGAAGGAAATCGCTATAAGATTGGCAAGCCCTTTGTGCTGTTTATGGCCAACATTATTGTTTTTATGAAGATGATGATTTTGCAGAAAAAAAGCGAATTTGAATAACTTGGCTGATCATGATTTAGATACTGCTGAAATACTTTTTGCATCTGGTAAATATGATTGGTGCCTTTTCCTTGGGCATCTTGTTCTTGAAAAGGGCCTTAAAAGTATTTATGTCAGAGATAATCAGAATAATTTACCTCCGAGAACACATAATTTACTTAAACTGGCTGAAAATATTTGTATTTTGGTAGTCCCTATTATTTTTTGTGTAAGCATGTTTTTATCCGTCATCTATGATTTTCAGGATGATGCAGATTATATTTGCGTTATTTTAACCAAAGGAAACAAATGAGATGCAACAAATAAATATAAAAAAAACGTATGGTATCGATGTAGTGTTAGTGTTAGCGCCAAGCATCATGGATGTAACCTTTTCAAATGCAAAAAGTTTATATAAGCCTGTTGAACCTATTGGATTGTTATATATTGCGGCAAGTCTCCTTTCTCAAGGTTTAAGTGTAAGAATATTGGATTGTAACGCTGAAGGATTATCGGTGAGTCAGTCTGTTTCAAAAATCCAAGAAATAGACCCATTTATTTTAGGAATATCCTGTTTAACTCAGGAAGCGTTTATGGTCGAGGCACTACTAGTAAAGGTCAGGCAAGCTTTACCAAATACGATCATCGTCATGGGAAATATTCATTCAAGCTGTTTTCCTGAATATTATCTATCTAAAGGCATTGCAGATATGATTATGCTAGGTGAAGGCGAAGCTGCATTCCCTCAGTTAGTTAAATATCTTAAAAAAGGCGATTATCCTGATACATTGGAAGGCTTAGTTTATTTAGACGATAATAATAAATTAATAAAAAATGAGCCTAAACCAATTGATAATTTAGACTCGCTTCCTTTCCCCGCATGGCATTTGGTAGATTTGAAAAAATATAAATATCATTTTTATTATCATTTTAATCCTAAAGTAACCCGAAATATGGTGACATCACGAGGCTGTCCGATTGGTTGCTCATTTTGTACAATCCATGACGGTCAGAAAGTCAGGTTTCATTCGTATGAGCGTATGATTGAAGAAATAGATATGCTCATGAAACACTATGGAATGAGACAAATTATGTTTCAAGACCCGATGTTTTTGGCAAAACGGTCACGAATAGAAGGATTTTGTGATAGCATTTTGCAGAAGAATATAAAAATCGGCTGGGCTTGTGAAGTGCATGTCAATTATGCGAAAAAGGATTTATTTAAGCTGATGAAGCAGGCAGGATGTCATACCGTATTTTATGGCATTGAAACTGCCGATGATATATTATTGAAAAATATTGGTAAAAAAAGCACTATAGAACAAATTGAAAAAGCCGTGTGGATGGCTAAAGAAACCGGCTTAAACCCTGTTGGTTTTTTTATGTTGGGATTACCGGGAGAAACTGAAGAATTAACTTATAAAACACTAAAATTTTCTTTGAAACTGCCATTAGATATGGCTGTATTTTCAATTTTGATTCCTTTTCCCGGCTCCCGTCTTTTTGAAGAACTAAAACAAACAGATCCCCAGTTTAATCCATACAACTGGAATGGGTTTAACAATACGGGCATTTTAGGAAAGCATCCTCCAGAATGGAATCCTAAAGGTCTGCCGTATGCGACATTATCGAAAATTCAGGCTATGGCATATCGAAAATTCAACTTTCGGCCTAAGATGGTATGGAGGCATTTCAAAACATTAAAATATGCGGATATGCACGATATACAGGCTTTGATAAATATGACATTACTCACTCTGAGGAAACGTATTTAAACAGAAATGCATATTTTGGTATGTTTCATTTTCAGGGTAACACTTTAAATGCGGACGTTCCATCTTCCCCTCCCAGCGGGAGGGGGTTGGGGGAGGGAAATTACGGAAATTACCCGATGTTTACTGGAATATTTCCCCCTCCCAGCCTCCCCCGTTGGGGGAGGAGTTTAAGCTGAAACTGTTACCTACTTTTATTCCCAAATGAAACATGCCGTAATTTCTAATGTCTAATTCCTAATTATAATAACATGATCCTAATACAGAATAATGATGTTTTTTTTAAAAAAATTAAACCATTGATAGCTGTGAGTATAGTATGTTCAGTTATTATTACTATACTGTTAAATTACTTTATTGACACGCATGCAGACCAGATAAATTCTCGGAAAGAATCCATTTTATGGATTATTCAACTCACAAAAATCATGGGATATTGTGGAATTACTCTTGATACATGGAATGCCATTAATGCTCTATGTATTGTTTTGATTTTTTCATGTTTACTCTTCAAACTAAAAAAATCACGTTTCGATTTACCCAAAATTCACTTGTTAACAGTCAAATCAGTTCACTCAAAAACATATCTTTTTTTCACATATCTTCCCGCAATCGGACTGTGTATTTGGTATCTATACTTAGTTGGATATCTTCATATTGATCCGATGATCAATACATCTAACATAATGCGTTATGTATGTACTGATGCCGATGGTTACATCAAAATGATAAAATATCATATCGATACCAAGACATTTGATTTTTATTTAGCTAACCGAAATGTGGGTATAAACCATGGAACGTATTTTTATTTTCCTCAACTGCTAATTTTGCAATTGGTGAATCTGTTTTATCCAATCTATGATTACTATCTCATATATGTAAGCATTCATTTATCCCAGTTATTCATGATGCTGTTGATGTTTATGTATTTCTATCATAGTTTAAAACAATTTGGTCTGTTTGCTGGAATTTTTGGTTTATTCTTATTAGCAACTTCGCCCCCTTTTTTTCTGGATTGGACTCTTTATACTACTGAAACAACGATTTATATGATGTTTTTCATCATTGCGGGACTCCACCAAAGCATGCTTGCCATGCAAACATATCATCGAAACCATTTATATTGGGCTTCACTTTATGCAGGTCTTGCCTTTGGATCAAAATATGGTGGTGTATTTTTTGGACCAATCTTTTTTTTAGCCGCATTCATTGTCGTTTGGCATGAAAATAATCAAATTATATCCAAAGCCTTATTCATTCAGTATGTACTTCTTCTGATAGGAATGGGAATGGTATTTTTCTGTATTTATGCCGCTACCAACCCAATGCTCGTTCTTCATCCTTCTATTTCGCTTCCAGCTCTGAAATGGGCGCTATCCCCCGGCAATACATTGGGGTTTACCAAAGGAATTTTTGCATTTTTAAACATCCATGACCCGGCTACTGTTCTAGGATTTTTACTAAATCAATATGATAAATTTGGAGGGGAATTTTATGAATTGTATGGGAAAAAATTTCTTATATTAGGTTTAGCTGCATACATTTTTGAATTTTTCGTTTATGTATATCGTCTAATCTATAAAAAAGACCGCTTACAACAAGGCATTGAAGTGCACTTAATATGGGCAGCAGTATATGTTATCGTTGTATCGCGATATCCCATAGCAGGATCTCGCTTTGCATTTCCGGCAGTTCTTTCATTGTGTTTTCTGTCTGCTATTTTTGTTCAACGGTCGATTAGGGTAGTTACGACTTTATTTTTACATGATTTCTATGTATTGGATATGCAAAGGTTTAATTTTAAAAAATATTTCATAATGCTTGACTTTGGATTACCAAACCACACAAAAGATATATCCTTTAGGTTTAAGTATTTATGGAACACAGAAAAGATTTCATTGAATGCCCTTCTGTTATTATTAGGGGTTTGCTGTTGGTTCATGACTGAACAATCTTCTTGGCTAATTAACATCCGCAATAGATTTACTCCTGAATTTTATACTTATGTAAAATATGGGATCAAGCAAGATATACAGAATTATTTTATGGTTAAGGCAGCCGATTATGTTAAGAATTCATTTTGCGTAGGAGCACGGATTACCAGTTATTCTCCGGGATATGCCTTTATAGAAGATTTTATGTTAAGACGCGTTTATACCACCCAGCCAGAGGATATGAACTCTCTAGTACAAAAAGGCAATATTGATGTTGTTGTGCTGCACAAATCCGTTAACAGTTTTACCAAGAATAGTATTGATTTATTGACACAGAATCACATTGGATTAAAATTATACCAAAGGATAGATACGGATACCTATATTTTTGCAAGGAAAGAACTAGAAAGGCATCATCGAGGCAATATCAAAGAAAAAATAGCGATGTTGAATCGTTATTGTCAATTTACTGAAAACGATATTATCCAACGCATAAAAACATATCAGGTATTTACCAAGATTGGACAGGATAATTTTTCGCTATTTAATTTAAACCCAATTCAGGTTGGGGGACATATTCAAGATGCAATTATAGGAGAAGTGGTAGATATTTTAGAAATCGTCCCTCGTCATTATCAGATTTTAGTATTTAAAAATAGTGGATTACCTAGAATTATTTTTGATCCTCATTCGGGTAGTATAATTGGATATTATAAAGTATTTTATGAAGGTATTCATCACATGAATCCAAAACAAATCTTACAAAGATATGTTCAATTTGTTCGAGACCCAGATTATTCAAATGAATTCATAGCGTTTACATTTATTTTTCGTCAGTATCTTTGGAAAGATAACAATAGAGCAGTATATATGTTTGAAAGACAAACGTGGGGAAGCGATTTCATGATTTATTATGGAGATAAGACTTATTTACAGGAATGTGTTGAATTAGATCAAAGGCTATAGGAGAATGAAGCGAGGAGTCGATCAAATTGGAGTGTATTCATTAACTGAAAAGACCATTTCAGATTTTGGTGACCAATGGTCAAAATATACAGATAATCAAGGCTGGTATGGTTCTATAGACTTATTTAAGGATATGGTGAATCCTATACTTGATCTGGATACCATCAATGGCAGTTGCGTTATTGACATCGGCAGCGGGACAGGAAGAATCGTAGGAATGTTATTAGACGCTGGTGTTCATCATGTCTATGCAGTTGAACCATCTCATGAGGCATTTAGAATATTAACCATGAATATTAAAGCGATGAACCGAGGTGAGCACGTCACTCCTATTCATGCAACAGGTGATCGGTTTGAACTTAATGAACAAGTCGATTGCGCATTTTCTATTGGTGTTCTACATCATATACCTGATCCTATAGCCGTAGTACAACATGTTTATGATGCCTTAAAACCCGGTGGATTTTTTTTTATCTGGTTATACGCTTATGAAGGGAATACAACGTATGTTAAGTTTCTTGAGCCTATTCGTAGAATTACGACAAAATTGCCGCATCGATTTCTGACTTGGCTTGCAGAATTGTTTTATTACGCTCTGAGTTGCTATAAAATTGTTTGTGAATTTGTAACGTTGCCGCTATGCTCTTACATCAAGAACGTACTATGGCCGATGTCGCCTGCGAAGAGACGGTTGGTCATATATGATCAGTTAAATCCAAGTTTTTCGAAATATTATACAAAGGAAGAAGCAGTTAATCTGTTAGAATGCGTGGGATTTACGAATATCCGTATTCATCATCGACATGGATATAGTTGGAGCGTGATCGGATATAAACCGAATTCGAATTGTTGAACGTTGAAGGGAGAATCAATTGAAAGATCAGTATCGCATTGATAGCCATAAATTGATGTATCATATTGAACGTGTGCATGAATGGCTGCAAGGAAAAACCATTTATCCTATTTACATGGAAATAAGCCCATCTGGCGCCTGTAATCATCGATGTATATTTTGCGGTTTGGATTTTATGAAATATCAGCCCCGGTATCTTGATTGGGATATTCTTAAACAAAGACTTAACGAATTGGGCGCGCTTGGGTTAAAAAGCATCATGTACGGCGGAGAAGGCGAGCCATTGCTTCATAAAAAAATCGCAGAAATCATACAGCATGCAAAACACTGCGGGATCGATAATGCGATTACCACCAATGGCGTTTTATTCAAGGAAAGTCTTGCTGAACAAATTCTTCCTTATACAGAATGGGTGAAAATCAGCATCAATGCAGGAACCCCAGAAACATATGCCAAAATTCATGGAACGAATCCCGAAGATTTTCAACGTGTAATGGATAACTTGTCAAAAGCTTCCAACCTTCGTAAATCTTTAGCAATTTCTTGCGTACTTGGAATGCAGATGATTTTGCTTCCAGAAAATAAGCATGAAGCCTTCAGTCTAGCCCAGTTAGCTCGAGAAATCGGGATGGATTACTTTGTTGTAAAACCCTATTCACAACATCTGATGAGTAATACGGAAATTTATAAACATATGATTTACGATATGGATATTCCTTTTATTGAAGAACTAGAATCATTAACAACAGATTCATTTAGTGTTATCTTACGGTTGAGCACCATTGAAAAATGGAACCAAAAAATACGTACCTATACGAATTGTCAAGCTCTCCCGTTTTGGAGTTATATGGATGCCGGAGGAAATATTTGGGGATGCAGTTGTTATTTAGGTGATGATCGCTTTTTATACGGCAATATTTATACAACACCGTTTAAGGATATATGGGAAGGGCAAAAACGTCAGGAATCACTTGATTTTGTTCAAAACCATTTAAACACTAAAGTATGTCGGGTAAATTGTCGAATGGATGAAATAAACAGATACTTATGGGAACTGAAATCCCCGCCGGCGCATGTAAATTTTATATAGAGAGTAGAGTAATAAACCCAAAAGAAGATGATAAGGTTATGGGAAGAAGAGCAAAGAACTTATCAGATGAAAATTTAATTGATCTTTACCGCACAATGATAAAAATTCGTTTGTTTGAGGAGAAGATCATAGATGTATATTCAGCTCAGGATATGAGAACCCCAGTGCATCTCTATATTGGGCAAGAAGCAATTGCCGCAGGAGTATGTTTACATTTAGGACCTAAAGATTATATCACCACGAATCATCGCAGTCATGGTCACTGTCTTGCTAAAGGGATGGATCCAAAAGTCTTGTTTGCTGAATTATATGGTAAAAGAACAGGATGTTGTCGTGGTAAAGGCGGCTCTATGCACCCGGCATCTGTTGAACATGGAATTTTAGGGACATCTGCAATTGTTGGCGGTGGAATAGCATTGGCTGTTGGTAATGCTCTCGCCGCCAATATGAGGCGGGAAAAACGCGTCACTGTAGCCTTCTTTGGAGATGGCGCTACTGAAGAGGGAATTTTTTTTGAATGTTTAAATTTTGCATCCCTGAAACGTTTACCCGTTGTATTTATTTGTGAAAATAATTTATATGCAACCAATTCTCCCATTACAAACCGTCAACCCAATTCTTATCTTTGGACACGAGGCGGTATTTATGACATTGAAGGCTACTTTATTTATGACAATGATGTTCTGGGTATATGCCAGAAAGCACGCGAAGCCATCAATAAAGCTCGATCGGGCTTTGGCCCATCATTACTTGAATGCCGAACTTATCGTTGGAAGGGACATGTTGGACCTGAAGAAGATCATGAAAAAGGTGCAAGGCCTAAATCCGAGCTTGATTTATGGAAAAATCGTTGTCCAATAAAATGTTTTCGCAACTATTTAATATATAGTCGAAAGATAAGAGCAAGTCTGCTAAACGAGATAGAAAATACGATGCGTCATTCAATTGATGAAGCGTGGCAAATTGGGAAAAATGAACCATATCCAGATCAAGATGAGCTTTATCAGAATGTCTATTTTCAAAAAACAACATAAACAAGTGCCAAAGAAGTCAACTTATGCCATGGACAAAAGTTTTTATTGAAAAGGATGAAACTAATATTCTTCAGTCTGAAGGTCTGCGGGTGCTTTCTTTTCGTAATGCGTTAAAAGAGGCTCAAGCCCAGATATTAACGAAATACCCTGAAGCATTTTTAATGGGGGAAGGCGTAGATGATGTGGGTGGAATTTTTGGTACAACCTTAGGACTTGTTGATCAGTTTGGAAAAGAACGGGTTATGGATATTCCTCTTGCTGAAAATGGAATGACTGGGATTGCAATTGGAGCTGCTGCTGCTGGAATGAAGCCGATTTTTATTCATCAGCGATCTGATTTTTTGCCCATGTGTTTTGATCAGATTGTAAATCATGCAGCCAAATTACATTATATGACAGGCGGGCAAGTTCATGTTCCATTAGTTATTCGCAATATTATTGGAAGGGGCTTTGGGTCGGCTGCCCAGCATAGTCAGGGGCTTCACGGCATTTTTTTGCATATTCCGGGAATAAAAATTATCATGCCCAGCACTCCATATGATGTTAAAGGCCTGTTAATTGCTGCTATTGAAGACGAAAATCCTATTCTTTTTGTGGAGCATCGCTGGATATATGATTACATGGGATTTGTGCCGGAAGAGATGTATTCAATACCCATAGGACAAGGAATCATCCGAAGGAACGGCAAAGATATAACGATTGTTGCGTTATCTCATATGGTTTATGAATCTATGAAAGCCGCAATTCTTCTTGAAAAAGAGGGAATTGATGTTGAAGTGATTGATCCTAGAACCGTAAAACCTATGGATGAGGAATTGATTTTTCAATCTGTATCCAAAACAGGCCGGTTAATCGTAGCTGACGTTGCGTGTAAAACCGGCGGCATTGGCGCTGAAGTTATCTGTAAAATGATAGAGCGGAATATAAATCTGTTTAAGGTGCCTCCAGTTCGAATTAATTTTCCGGACACGCCTACGCCAAGCAGCCCTGTACTTGAAGATGCATATTATCCAACCGTAAGCCATCTTGTACGTGCTGTTAAATCAATGGTATAAAATATACAGGAGAATATTATGGAAAACCGAGATGTTGCTGTAATTATGCCTGCACTGAATGAAGAAGATAATATTGAGAATGCTATACAAGATGTACTTTCAGCATTTAACACATTGAATATTAATGGTGAGCTGATCGTAATTAACGATGGGAGCACTGATCATACAAAAGAGATCGTTGAAGAAAAAATGAAATCTGAATCTTTAATCAGGCTAATTAATCATGAAAAACCCAAAGGGATTGGAAATGCCTTTTGGACAGGTGTTGATGCATCACCTGCAAAAGCGGTGTGTATGTTACCCGGTGATAATGAAAATGAAGCTATGGAAATTTTACGATACTACCCGCTGTTGGACCATGTGGATATTGTTGTTCCGTTCATTTTTAACCGGCAGGTTCGCCCATTCTTTAGAAATATTCTTTCGTTAATTTATCGGTTGATTATTAATACGACATTTCTTGTCAATTTTAATTATACAAACGGAACAGTATTTTACCGCCGTTCTCTCCTTAAAGAATTATCATTTCGCAGTTCTGGCTTTTTTTATCAAACAGATATTCTGGTTCGTCTTGTCAAAAAAGGATACATTTTTGCTGAAGTGCCTTATCGTTTAAGAACACGGGAAAAAGGAAAATCCAAAGCGATTTCATTTCCATCTCTGTACAATGTCATGAAAGGATATTTTCATCTTGTCAAAGATATTTATTATAATGGAAGCAACAGTAAAAATACAATATTTATTATGGATTCACAGACTGCTATACGATCAAATAGACCCTCAACAAATTTATGATCATAGAATAAGACTATGAACGGTTTAATTTTGGATGGAACAAAGCTGGCGTGGCATAAAGACCGAGTTGATGCATGGCTTCAAGGTGATAGGATTGCGCCGGTTACGATTGATTGTGCTTTAACCCGGCGCTGTACTTATCGGTGTGTGTATTGTTATGGACAGCTTCAGGAAAATGATGAAAAACGGATGACTCAAGACGTGATATTTCGTTTTTTAGATGATGCGGCTGAAATGGGTGTAAAAGCAATTAGTTTTGTTAGTGATGGAGAAAGTACATGTAATCCTCATGTATATGATGCCATTCTTAGAGGCAAGTCTAATGGCTTGGATATGGCTCTTGGAACGAATGGGTATTTGCTTAAAGCTGAACGGTTAGAAGAAATTCTTTCAGCATTAACTTATTTGCGGTTTAATATTTCTGCTGCAACTCCTGAACGGTATGCTGAAATCATGGGGGTAAAAAAAGAATGCTACTATAGAGTGCTTGATATTATCCGGAGATGTGTTGACATCAAAAAAAATAAACAGTTTGATGTAACCCTAGGGCTTCAGATGGTTTTAATGCCTGAATTTGCAGATCAAATTATGCCACTTGCGATGCTTGGAAAAAAGCTGGGAGTTGACTATCTGGTGATTAAGCATTGCAGTGATAATGAAGAGAGAAGGCTTGGTGTTGTTTATGATAAATATTTTGAACTGGTTGATCTGTTTAAACAAGCTGAAGCTGTCTCTACTGAAACGTATCAAGTCAGCGTGAAATGGTCTAAACTTCTCAGCGGCGGAAAACGGGATTATTCAAGATGTTATGGGCCGCCATTCATTATTCAGTTATCAGGCTCGGGCTTGGTTGCTCCATGTGGAATGCTGTTTAATGATAAGTATAAAAAATATCATATTGGAAATATCGCTGATACTTCTTTTAAAGAACTATGGAAAAGCCAACGATATTGGGATGTTATCAATTTGATTGCATCTTCGCAATTTAATGCCAAGACCATGTGCGGGTCTTTATGTTTACAGCACAAAGTGAACGAAGTTTTATGGCGGATTAAAGAAAAAGGATGTGAATTGGATGGTACTTCAGGTCAACCACCGATGCATATCAACTTTATATAGTAGTATATCCTTTTCAATATAACAAAGTAAAACATTTCAGGTCGTGACTATCTTATGATACTTATTAATTCATCTCCAAAAGACGCATTGAAAATTTTTCAGCCTTTCTTGCCTATTTATGTACCCATTGGAATCGGTATAATTGCTTCAGTTCTTGATCGCGAGCAGATTCCAAACCTGATTATCGATGAGCAGATTGAAGAAGACGTTCATGCAAAGATTGATCAGTATATATCGACTATAAAGCCGCCTTATTTTTTTGGATTTAGCGTATTAACTTCTGCTTTATCATCAGCAGTTTTCTTGTCTAACTATTTAAAAAATAAATATCCGGACAGCGTGATCTGTTTTGGAGGCGTTCATCCTACTGCTGCGCCAGATGAAATTCTCCAATTCGATCATATTGATATTGTGGTTCGAGGAGAAGCCGAAATGCTTTTACCCAAATTGTATGAACGAATCAAAGAGCGAAATGATTTTACTGACTTAAGTAATATTTCATTCAAAAGACAGGGCGAAATCATTCATAATCAACGAGCACTTGTCATTACGGACCTGGATTCGCTCCCATTATTTCCATATCATCGGTTTACATCTCCGAGGTATGACATTGGTTTTATTGTTAGTTCACGAGGCTGCCCCTATCACTGTATTTTTTGCAGCAATAGAATAACTACAGGTAACCAATATCGTTTCCGATCACATGAATATATCCTGGAAGAATTGGAGTTGCTTTATCATCAGTACGGGAAAAAATTTGTTCTATTTCAGGATGATAATATGTTAGTCAATAAATCACGACTCTATCAACTGCTTGAAGGTATTCAATTACGAGGTTTGCATAAAAAAATGACATTTTCATGTCAGGGACGTGGAGATAATGTTAGCTATGATCTGTTAAAAGATATGTATTCAAGCGGCTTTCGGAGCATCTTTTTTGGATTAGAAACCGCATCCAATCGTCTGATGAAGGTAATTAATAAAGGCGAAAATGTTGAGCAATGCATCGAAGCCGTACGCATAGCCAAGCAGATTGGGTTTCATGTGAGTGCAACGTTTATTTATGGATTACCAGGAGAAACTCATCAAGACAGAATGGATAGTTTGCAGTTAAGCAAGCAGCTTGAGTTAGATATGGTGCGTTATAACAATGCCACACCTTATCCGGGTACGGAATTATTTAATATTGCCACGCAGGAAAAAAGGATTCATATCCACCACCTTTATGAAAATTTTGTATCTGTTGGTACGTTTATTGAGAATCCATTTAAACCGATTCCTTTTTCATATGTTCCACCAAATAATACAGAAAAAGGGATAAGAAGAGATATTCTGTTTAGCTATCTTGTTTTTTATCTTGATTTTAAAAGGTTAAAACGAATTCTTTCCACAAAAAAGGAAGGGGTAGGCTGGTTTAGCGTTGGTGCTAACTTGTTCGATATATTGAAAAAAATCCCAGCTTTAGTATTGTTAGGTTGTCAGATGTTTTTAAAGTATGTTCTTTTTTTTGGGGATGTAGTGAAAGATCATCAGCTTAGGTATTATCAACATCTTGCGATAAGTATTCAGAAAAAAAATTCGTTAATGTCAACTCGATATACTAACGATAGAACTAAAAATTGAGCCAATATGGTTATGGATACGAAATTTTACCTGAGCCGATTCTGTTATCGGTCGATCACCGTTAAACATGAATATAAAGCCTGTTTATACTGGGTTCTATTTCTTATACTATCAGGTATTAGCTTTATTCCAAGTTACT
The DNA here is from genome assembly GCA_002753105.1 of Deltaproteobacteria bacterium YD0425bin50. Lineage (GTDB taxonomy): Bacteria > Desulfobacterota > Desulfobacteria > Desulfobacterales > YD0425bin50 > YD0425bin50. The sequence continues at coordinate 17,762 of PDZT01000007.1, forward strand.
TCAGAATATCACTTAGTTTTTTTCGTTTACCACAGTTCCTCTTAGCTTATTTTTATTATACGATTTGGGTAACCGGGGTATTCGCTTTTTTTCATTGTTTAGGAAAAAAATATATAGGTATTCTGTTGGTTGGAATTTTTTGGTTTATGCATGGATACCCTCATCATATTGCTTTTTTAGATCATCTTAACCAGATTGCATTGATATTATTTGTTGTTTTTTGGAGTTTATGCGTATTAAGCCTGCAATTTCTTGAACAAGCTCGCCGGTTCCCAACGAAACAAGAATTGCATAATCGTGTGATTCAAATCTGTAGTCGTTGTGTTGAGTTCTTGAAACAAAAAAAAAACACTGCCCTGATTTTTTTTTTCTATCTGATTTTTATTGCTACAGTTTCACTGACTCATAGAGAATATTTGGCTCCACATTATACAGGAACCGGTGTCGGTTATGATGGTTTTTATGAGGGAAACTATAGAGAATACATCTTACATGGAGATACTTGTTATATCATTCAGGCTGCTTCGTATATGGCTGGTGAAGAAATGGATATAATTAAACACAACACTGCCTTAACCCGCATGATGATCGGTTATTTGGGAAAACAATTTTATCCATATTTTGGGCATTATGAAAATGTGGTTTTGCTGCCCGGAACTGTACATGGTGTGTTTAGCGGTTTTTATCGGGCACACCTTTGCTTGGATATTCTGTTTTGGTTTTTATCATCCGTTTTCTTATTTTTCATCGTAAATCGAATGTATGACAATACATTCATTTCATTTATTACTGGTTTTCTATTCGCTTCATCAAACATGTTTCTGAATTTGCAAGGCTATGTAGAAAATTATATTTTAGGACGATTTGTTTTTTTTGCTTTTTGTTTTCTTTTAACTCAGCCGGTTGTCGATAATAATTCTTTGAGGTTAACTCAATTACATCGGCTTGGGGCGATTTTAGGGGTATCCAGTTTATCATGGTCTTTTCCTGTTCCAGATATTGTTTTTTTATTTTTTTATCGGTTAAAGCGTATCGAAATTTGGCAGTTTATCTATTGTGTAGTCTTAGGGATTCTTCCGGCTATTGTGATAAAAATATGTATTATTAACCCGTTGCAGATATCCACAGATGATCAAGTGGATAATTATTATAAATATTTTATTGATGCGTTTTTGAGTAACTATGTTCTTTTTAGTCATTGGTCGGTTCCTTATTTAAAATGGGTAAATGATGTGAGCGGTTTTGTAAGGGATATTGTTTGTTTTTATCTCATTGTGTTTCCAATATTAAGTTGTGTTGGTTTTTATTATCATATCAAACTAGAAAAAGATTTCCGAACCACAGTATTCTACGTGGCTATAGTGATAGCGCAGTTTGCCAAACTTTTTTCTATGAACATGTGGTCAGCAGATCATAATTATGGGTATCTGACTTATGCAATCTATCCTCTATCAGCGATAGGATTATATAAAGGAACAGAAAATCTATTCTTAATAACAAGAGATAGAGTATTAAAAACTGTTATTATTCTGCTTGTATTTATTTCTATGGTAGTATTAAATTTTCATGATTTATTAACAAGGAAAAGAACATTTCTTTCTATGTTGTTATATGGTACAAACGTGGTTTATTATAAACACTGGGGTGACGCAATTAATGATCCATTATATCTTGAAAAAAAATTAGAAAAAATTCGAGAGCATTCTCAAGAGGTAAGGGAATGGTGGAAAAAAAAAGAAAAAGGTAAATTGGATTATATAAAATGAGGTATATGATGGAATTTGATTTTTTTAATACTTATTTTTTGGAATTAAGTGAAGTTTCAAAGAACATCAACGCGAATGAGTTCAATGCATTTATTCGTGAATTGACCTTAGCCTACGAGCGCCAGTCGCATATTTTTATTTTTGGCAATGGAGGAAGCGGTTCAACGGCATCTCATTTTTGTTGCGACATCAATAAAGGAGTGAGTCTTGGTAAACAGCAACGGTTTAAGATGATCTGTTTAAACGACAATATGCCCACTTTATTAGCCTATGCCAATGATATTTCATATGATGACGTTTTTATCGAGCCATTAAAAAATTTTCTCTCAAAAGATGACCTTGTTATTGGAATATCTGGCAGCGGCAATTCGAAAAATATCTTAAAAGCGATTGACTACGCGAATCAACATGAAGCAAGAACATTTGGGTTATGTGGATATGGCGGAGGAAAGTTAAAGGATATTGCTCAAAAATCGCTTGTGATTCATAGTAATGATATGCAAAAAGTAGAGGATTTACATATGATTATTTTGCATTGTACTATGCAATGGTTAACTAAGGTAATTGCATGATAAATACACCTAAGATATTACATTCTCAAATTAAAGATGTTGAATTTGGCCAGAATGTAACTATTGTTAAGCCTGTAAATATTTATGGCTGCAAGATTGGAGATCATTGCTTTATTGGTCCTTTTGTAGAAATTCAACAAGGCGTGATTATTGGAAACAGGTCTAAAATCCAATCCCATGCATTTATCTGTGAATTGGTAACAATTGGAGATGATTGCGTGATTTCTCATGGAGTCATGTTTGTGAATGATCTGTTTAAGATTGGCGGGCCTGCCCGTGGCAACAAAGAACTATGGAAATCTACGATGATTGAGAATCATGTATCTATAGGCACTAATGCAACCATTCTTCCCGTAAGCATCTGTGATCAGGTCGTCATTGGTGCAGGCTCTGTTGTCACTAAAGATATTTTTATTTCTGGAATTTATGCTGGAAATCCAGCTAAATTACTTAGGGTATTTGACGAAAAACTTGTAGATAAGGGTTAAATTATGAAAGTTCCATTTGTTGATTTAAAGCGCCAGTATGAAACGATTAAAAGAGAAATTGATCATGCTATAGCGGATTGTATTGAACATTCTGCATTTGTTCAGGGCAAACGAGTTCAGCAGTTTGAAAAAGCATTTGCCAATTATCTTCAGGTAAACTATGTTATCGGTTGCGCAAACGGAACGGATGCTATTTTTTTGTCTTTAAAGGCACTGGGTATTAGACAAGGCGATGAAGTTATTACTTCGGCCAATACATTTATTGCAACATCAGAAGCGATTAGCATGACAGGCGCTAAGGTAGTATTTGTAGATGTAGATCAAAATACCAATAACCTGAATGTAAATACCGTTGAAGCAAAAATTACGGAACATACGAAAGCAATTGTTCCAGTTCATCTCTATGGATATCCTGCTGATATGCTTGAGTTGCAAATCATTGCCCAGAAGTATCATCTGCGAATTGTCGCTGATGCAGCTCAAGCGCATGGATCTGAAATTAATGGGGAAAGCATTGCTAAATTTGCAGATATTACCACGTATAGTTTTTTCCCGGGAAAAAATCTTGGCGCTTTTGGAGATGCTGGTGCAGTTGCCACAAACGATCGTCATATTGCCGATTACATTGATAAACTACGCAATCATGGCAGAACAGAAAAATATGTTCATGATTTTGAAGGCGTCAACATGCGTATGGATGAAATGCAAGGTGCGATTCTCCTTGCAAAGCTCTCTTTTTTAAATGAATGGACAGCCCAAAGACGTAGTCATGCAGCTTATTATAATGAAAACTTAAAAGGGATTGGCGATGTAATCATTTCTTATGATGATCCGAATGTGACGGCAGTTTACCATCTTTATGTAATTGAAACAAGTCAACGAGATGCCTTACAACGACATCTTTCTGAAAACGGCATAGCTACAGGAATTCACTATCCTATTCCGCTTCCTCTACAACCTGCATACGCGTATTTAAAGATGAGTTCAACAGATATACCCGTGTCTTCTCACAAAGCGAAACAAATTCTGTCTCTACCTATGTTTCCAGAAATAACTAAGGATGAGCAGGATTTTGTCATTGAAAATATAAAACAATTTTTTAGAAAGGGGTAAACAGCAATGTATAGAAATCATTCTATTGCATTGGTCATTCCGGCTTATAATGAAGCCCGGTTGATTGTGCCTACTTTAAAAAGTGTTCCGAGTGAGGTAGATAGAATTTTTGTGGTTGATGACTGTTCAACCGATGGGATGGATAAAGTTGTGCTTGAAATGCAAAAAGATGACTCCAGAATCCACTTAATTCGACATACAATTAATCAAGGCCCGGGTGCTGGTATTATATCAGGGTATAAATCCACGATAAATGAAAATTTGGATATTGCTGTAGTGGTTGGCGGCGATAATCAAATGCCTTTAGATGAAATGTACCGGTTCTTAGACCCTATTATTGACGATTATACAGATTATGCTAAAGGCAATCGCTTTATGGAAAAAGGCAATGCGTTTCGAGATATGCCTAAGCTGAGACTTGTTGGTAATACCATTATTTCGTTAATGACCAAAATATCTTCTGGATATTATCATATATTCGATGTAGTTGATGGTTATACTGCTATAAATAAAAGAGCGCTGCAACTCGTTGATTGGGATAGTGCTTGGAAAAAATATGGTTATCCTATGGATTTTCTAATGCGTTTAAATGTCGAGGGATTAAGAGTTATCGATATTCCTCGTCGGGCTATTTATCTTCCCGGAGAACGTCAGTCTCAAATCAAAGGATTACATTATGCGATCAATGTATCTCCAATGCTTCTAAAAAATTTTATCCATCGCATGATCTTTAAATATGTGTTTTCCAATTTTCATCCATTGGTTTTTTTGTTCTTTTTCGGTGCATTTTTTTTAGTATTAGGCTTAGGAGTTGGCTTCTATATCCTTTTTGAAAAGTTTTTCCATGATATTATTCCTTCTGCGGGTATCACTTCCATTTGCGCTTTGTTTATCTCACTAGGCGCGCAATCGACCTTTTTCGCAATGTTTTTTGATATGCAGGAAGGGATGGGGTATCAGCGAAATTTTGGCAATTATTTAACTGATATTAGAAAAATAAATTCAAACCCAGATCATCGCTCTAAAAAAAACAATATCAATAAAGAATCGTAACGTATCCATGTGCGGCATTTTTGGAATAATAACCCATAATTCAATAGACCCATCTCTTTCAATTCAGGCTAAACGATTTTTAAAACATCGCGGGCCGGATACCGATGGAGATTTTTATACCTGCTTAAACAATCAAAGCCAGTTGCTATTTGTCCATACCCGTTTAAGCATTATCGACCTTAAAGAAGGCGGGCAGCCAATGTGGGATGCGGAAAACCGCTGGGTTATTGTGTTTAATGGTGAAATTTATAATTATATAGAATTAAAACAGGCGCTTCAACAAGAAGGCTGTACTTTTAAAACAAATTCAGACACCGAAGTGCTGATTACAGCTATTGCGCATTGGGGAGCTGAAAAAGCGATTCCCCGATTGAATGGCATGTTTGCTTTTGCTTCCTATTCCAAAGAAACTGATGAGTTGATTATTGCGCGGGACCGTTTTGGGATAAAACCCCTGTATCTTATAGAAAATACAAGTTCAGTTATTTTTTGTTCTGAACTTGGAACACTGATTCGTTTGGGGCTTACCTCAAAAAAAATAAGTAAAGCCGGTCTTGAACTGTATTTATCCCAATATTCTCTTCCAGCGCCGTGGTCGATGATAGACGGTGTTGAAAAAGTTCGGCCAGCTTATTTTATTCGGATAAAAAATGGAAAAAGAACAGATATCCGATACTGGTATCCACGCTGGCAGGTCTCAATTGCTGATTATGATCAGGCTATTTCAGGTTTTAACCATCACATGATTCAAGCAATGGAAAGACAGTTTCGATCCGATGTTCCAGTAGGTATTGCTTTAAGCGGCGGTTTGGATTCCTGTGGACTTTTAGCCTATTCTGTTCAGGAATTATATAAAAAACCTGCTTGTTTCACGTTAAGTTTTCGAGAAAAAAGTTTTGATGAATCCTGTTTAGCACAAGAAATGGCATTATTTTCGAACGTTGAACTCAACAATAAATGTATAGAACCTAAGCATCTGTTTGATCATATGCGTTTTGTTCTTTCAACATACGGAGAGCCAATTGGCGATTGGGGAGTTGGGCTAGTAGCATTTGTCAGTTATCTTGCTCATCATAACTATAAGGTACTGCTGGTAGGATCAGGAGGAGATGAATTATTCGCAGGGTATCCAACAATTCAAGCCTATTATTATGCCAATTGGTTTAGAACATTTCCCGAATGTTTCAGGCATATGTTAAAAAACATCCGTAAACTTGTTCCTGAATCTGACAAAAATATGAGTCTGAGTTTTAAGCTGCATCGTTTTCTATATGGCGCAGATTTTGAGCCATTCCTTGGGCATCTGAAGTATAAAGAAATTTTTAATGATGAAGAACGAAAATCAATTTTAGGGTATGAGCCGATTTTTGGACTAAATGAGTTACTTAAAAACATCGATTGTCTTGAAAATGCTTCTGGAGCAGAACGATTGCTTTGGATTGATTTGAATACGTTTATGCAATCTAATGTATTGGCAGGATTTGATGCTGCTTCTATGGCGTATGGCATTGAAATGAGAGTGCCGTTTTTGGATAATGATTTTTATGATTTTTCACTCTCTATAGCGCCTGGTATTAAATTTTCAAAAATAACAACAAAACCTCTTATCCGAAAAGCCTTACGCAGCCGTGTGCCTCGAACTATTCTGAAAGCGCCTAAGCGAGGATTTGTTTATCCTGTAGATCAGTGGTTTAGAACAGAACTGTTAAATGAAGTTGAGCAATTATTTACTCCAAAATATATCAAACAACTTGGATTAAATTCCGATATTATTCTGAAGTATTGGCATGAACACAGAGATGGGAAAAAAAATAGAGGCCGTCAGATATCTGCGTTGCTGTCTCTGATCATCTGGTATCAGGCCATGTTTGATTAACGATTAATAACCCAAATTGGGAAATAGTAAAATAATGAAAATAGCTATAGTTACTCCGAAATGGACTGGAACATTGGGTAGATATGACTTTTTAGCTCAGGTAATGGTGGTTCACTATCCATTAAATGTCGCTATTTTAGCAAAATACATGGAAAAAAATGGGAACCATGTGGATATTATTGATGCACAAGTTGAAAATATGTCAAATAGTCAGGTTGTTGATTACCTGTTTCAAAAAAAGTATGACGTTATCGGATATTCCATTACTTCCCCTCTATATAGTTTAGCAATAGATATTGCCGCTAAAATAAAATTGGTTCTTCCTAAGGTTATTCAGATTGCTGGCGGTGCTCATATCAATGTGTTACAAAAAGAGGCTTATCAACATTGTTTTGATTATCTGGTTTTTGGTGAAGCAGAGGAAACCATTGTTGAGCTGTTGCGTTATATACATGAAAAATCAGATATCAATATAGAAGATATCAAAGGAATCATATATAAAAATAAAGAAGACGTTGTAATTCAGAATGAATCTCGTCCACCGGTTGAAAACTTAGATACCATCGAATTTCAGGCAGCACATCTCATGAATCTGCCTAAATATGTTGTATGTGAAGGCGTTGGAAAACCATCAAAAAATTATATTTCAATCATGGCATCGCGCGGCTGTCCTTATAAATGTGTTTTTTGCGCAGAACCATTGAATGCTAGAAAACTTAGATTTAGGTCTGCTGAAAATATCGCAAATGAAATGGAGTATCATTTTAAAAAATCCGGGGTTCAGCATTTCTTTTTTGTGGACTCTTCGTTGACCTTAAACCGTGAACAGATTATGCAATTATCGCAAATTTTAATCGATAGAAACTTTCCTATTACCTGGTCAGGATGGACACGCGTGAATTTAGTAGATGAAGACTTGTTTACACTCATGAAAAAATCAGGGTTTATTGTAGTGAGTCTTGGTATAGAAAGCGGTGATCCCAGAATATTAAAGATTATTAAAAAAGGAATCACCCTTGAGCAGATTCAAAACGCATTTGCAATCATGAATAAATTAAACATCGAAGCATTTTGTTCCGCGATGATAGGGCTTCCGGGAGAAACAAGAGAGTCTGTATGGCGGACGGTGAAATTTATTCGCAAAACCAAGGGGATTCTGTACGCAACATTGTCAATGGCAACACCTTACCCCGGAACCGAGATGTATGAATGGCTCATGCAGGGCAAGCATGGAATGAAATTGCTTGATCCGAATCTTCATTTGCGATCTCGATGGGATGATTGTAGTTTTAGTGTAAATGACTTAACGCCAAAAGACCTAATTCGGTTACAACGTATAGGACTTTTTTGGATTCATTTCACCCCAAAACGAATTTTATTTATTATAAAAATGCTCGGATTTAAAAATGTAGTTCGCGCATTTATTGAATTTATCGGCTTGAATAGACTGATAAACAAAAGAACGAGGAATTAGGAGTTAGAAATTAGAATGAGGATTCACTCCTTTCTTGATGAAATTCAATGGCGATTGGCCTTATTGAATGAAATGAAACATTGCAGGCCAATTAGAAAGCATTCCAAAACAGAGTTTTGGGTAGTGCTCATCCTATTGTGCCTAATCGGTATTACTGTTCATATCATAGTCGCTATCGGCGGACATATTGTTCTAACAGGTGATTCTGGCAGTTATTTAACAATTAGTAGAGAGATTGAAGATGGCAGTTTTAAACTTGACAATTTAGCATTGGAACGGGTTCCCGGATATGGTTTGTTTATATATGTTATACAAAAAATATTTGGACAACATTCTAGTATAGGCCTAAAACTTATTCAGCATTTTTTAGGTTTTATAGTGAATGTTCTTATATTTTTTTGTGCATTAATAATATCTAAGGAAAGACTTTATTTTTCTTTTACAGCAGCGTTATGTAGTAATTTATCCCTTCAGGTCGTATCCTTTCAGAATTGGGTCATGACAGAAACGCTGTATATGTTTATATTGATGTCATGTATCCTTGTTTATCTTAATGCCATAACATTTAGAAAGGATTATTTATTTTTTATTTCTATATTGCTTTGTGCCATGATGGCATGGATTCGGCCCAACAGCAGGCTTTTTATGATTGCACTTTCTGGATTTTGGATACTGAATTTTTTCTGTTGTATTTTGAAAGACAGCAAAGGGTTTGCCATGGATCACCGAATGGGTTTTATTATTACACGGATCAAACAAAGAAAACCATGGGGATGGTTTTTAGGTGGGATTATTGTGTATATTATTCTCATTTCTCCATTACTTTTAAGCAATTATAGACGGATGGGAAAATTAACTTTAGGTTCTGGAGAGGGGATTGCTTTATGGCACGGAGTATATACCTATCAACAGATCGAACATCTTGATAATCCTGAATTTAAACAATTCCTAACAGATTTTAATCATTGGGCAAATTATGGAAAAGATGTACCTAAGATTTTTTTAGATAACAATCTGGATTGGCGTCATAATTATTTTGTATATGCGTATAATTATTATGCAAAAAAAATGAAACCCCATGAAGCATCGAATTGGATGCTAAAAATGGGCAAAGATGCTATCGCGCATAATAAATTAAAATATCTTATCAATGTATTACATTGCATTTATCCACAACTGACTGCATATGAAAAAGGAACATTTTTATTTGAAAATACATGTGAATTACTATATCAATACACTTGGTCAATTGATTTATTCAATATGAACAATCAGTATGCCCATATGCAATTCATTACCCGTTATTTTGAATTACATGAACAGATTTCTGTGTTCACGCCATTTTATTCTGTTATGTGTGGTCTATATAATCGATATTGCTTGAATAAGAACCAACAATTCTATATTTTTTTATTAATAATCATGGGTTTTTTTGCTGGGTTTTTATTTTTTCAACCTATGGGGTATTTGTTAATACTAGGAATATTATGTTACCATATAATTTTGCCGTTGTTCATACTTGAAGCGTTTGCAAGGTTTCGGTATCCTGTCCATGGTTTTTTGCTGTATCTTATTGTGGCAGGTCCTTGGTATTTATTCGTATGTATCTACGATAAATATTTTTTTATTATGAATATGAAAATGCAGTTACATGATCGGAGACTGATCGATTTGATTCGATCATGAAAGTTTATATTAAAAAAGAGTTGGTCTGAATAGGAGTTTCGTAATTATGAGGTTATCATATTTAGAAAAGATACTATCAGCTAGAATCAAATTATTTTATGGCAAAACAACTCCTCTCAGAATTGCTCATTTTATTACAACAAGATGTAATTTGAAATGCAAATTCTGTAAATGTCATACGATGAAATACAATGAAATGACTACAGATGAGATCAAAGTATCAATGCAGTTATTTAAAAAATTAGGTACATTTGCATGGGGATTTACAGGAGGTGAGCCTTTTTTAAGAGAAGATATTGCTGAATTATTTCAATTTGCCAAAAAATTAAATTTGTTTACTTCAGTCGTTACTAATGGAACATTATTAGATAAAATTGATAAAGTAAATCCTAAACATATTGATTTTATAATGGTAAGTTTTGAAGGGAAAGAAAAAAGAACAATGGAAATACGTGGGAATAAATATGTACAGGCAGTATATGATACCATTGAATATTTAGCTAACAGAAAAATTAATCTATGCTTATCTTCGACTTTGGATGAAAATTCATTTGAGGATATTTGTTATACAATTGAATATGCTAAATCAAAAAATATTTTTTGTAGCTTTCAACCAATTTTTAATTTTCTTACTCAACAAGAAGATAGGAAATATTTAGATAATCCAATTGCGTTAACCGGGTTATGTAATAATATTGATTACCTTATTCAGAGGAAAAAAAAAGGAGATCCTATCTGGAATTCATTAGACTATCTTTATTGGGTTAAAAATTACGGAAAAGTAAGTTTGTTTTATTGTTATGCTGGAAAACTTTACGCTACTTTAATGCCTGATGGAACATTGCGAAGATGTCCTGTATATGGTAATGAAAGGTATTCTGGCAATTTCAAAAAAGATTTTTGTGAATTGAATAAAGAACCTCATTACTGTTATTGTTATCCTTGGTGTCATATTGAGTACAGTTTAAATTTTTCGCTAAAGTTAAGAACTGTTCTTAACACGTTAAATCGATTGTAAAGTAATGTTTTTTGCAACCGTTCAGAATAAATATTATCCTATCATATTGATAAGTTACATGTTAATTAAAAAATCGTGAAAAGGTTAGATAATGAAAGCACAAACAGATGAAAAATTAAAATTCGCATTAATTGGAGCTGGATCCATCGCTTCGAAACATATCACAGCGATTAATAAGCTTAATACCGCTGAAGTTGTTGCTATTTATGATATCGATTTCCAAGTAGCGCATTCGTTAGGTGAGAAATATTCCATTCCTGCATTTACTTCCGCAGAAGAAATGATTGAAAAAACAGACCCGCATATCCTAAACATTCTTACGCCTTCAGGCCTTCATGCGCAACATATTCTTGAATTGGTGCGATATAATAGGCATTTTGTGGTAGAAAAGCCATTGGCTTTACGCTTGGATGAAATCGATAGTATCCTTAAAGAATGTGATAGACGGGGACTTAAAATTTTTGTAGTGAAGCAGAATCGGTTTAATCCGCCGATTACAAAACTGAAAGAAGCAATTAACAACGGACGTTTTGGAAAACTCGTGATGGGTACTGTCCGTGTTCGATGGTCAAGAAATCAGGCATATTATGATCAAAAAAAATGGCGGGGAACTTGGGCATACGACGGCGGTGTGCTTACAAATCAAGCGAGTCACCATATTGATATGCTGATTTGGATGATGGGTGATGTTGAGAGTGTTATGGCAAAAACTGCAACACGGTTAGCTCATATTGAGTCTGAAGATACAGGTGTTGCTATTCTGCGATTCCGAAATGGCGCTCTTGGAATTATTGAAGCAACCACAGCTACGCGACCAAAAGATTTAGAAGGGTCTATTAGTATTATAGGTGAAAAAGGATCGGTTGAAATTGGTGGTTTTTTTATGAACGAATTAAAAACATGGAATTTTACAGAACCAGATATTATGGATCAGGATATTTTTAATAATTATGGACAGGTTCCAGATATTCTAGCTTGGAATCATTCAGAATTTTTTAAAAATGTCGTGAATAGTGTTAGGGATGGTAAACGAGGATTAATTGATGGTATTGAGGGTAGAAAATCCGTTGAATTAATCAATGCCATTTACGAATCCGCAGAAACTGGCAAAGAAATTTTTTTAAGATTCACACCTAAAAAATGTCGATTAGGTATAATTGAAGATAAATAAATAATTAAAAATTGAATAATATTCATAAGACTGGTTAAAACGGGTGCATTATCCTTCAAAGCCAAAGCTGATTAGTATATACGACAATTGTCGCTGGTCTTGAGATTGAGGATCAAACGCTGAAGCTAAAAACGTCTGATCAGCAATCAATTCAAAAGAGGCCATTTGAGGACTATCCACTTGCATATCAAGCGAAAAACGAATCGTATTTTGACCCGGGCCGATGGGAAATTTACCATAGATGTTCTTGTCAATTTTAACTGAAATTTGATTTTTGTAATTGTTCCACGATTCAGGCACATATAAATTGACCACAAAACTCGTTTTAGATGCAGGAATCTGTATTTTACCTGTCAAACTCGTTGCTGCCCAGCCATCGTCATAAAGTCCTTTGACTGCTTGCCTGATGTGTTCTTTATCATAAAATGATAATGCAGACATGGTGGCTGCAAGCGTTTTATTTAAAGAAACAATAGACTGGTAAAACGGTTTGGGGTTTCCCTGAATATCGTAAATACCGTTTTCCTGAGCATTAAAATAAAGTTCAAGATTATCGATCGATACAGTAGCCCCTTTATTTTGAATGGTGAGCGTAGCTTGCGTAAACAAGGGTAGATCATTCTGATGGAGTTGAACTTCATCTTTGGTAACCGGAATTTGGGTTTTATATATGATAGAACCCTTTAGGTCTTGGATAAGAATAGCTATTTCTGATGGTTTAGGTTCAAGCCGTTTTATCTGACATGCAAAATTAAACTGTTTTCTTTGCTGTGGACAAGAAAGTACCTGATTGACAATCAGCCCTGCATCAATGGTTTGAGTCAGTTTACCAGTATCTTTTAGAGATACATAGCGATTTTGAGTTTGGGGATCGATTTTTATTTCTGCATTTTCTAAAGTCCACCCCAGCGTTTCGCGTTCAAAAAAACCATTTTTCATGACATTTCCACGCACATCTTTCATTGTCCATAATGAATAGCCAATAGTTTGATCTTTGATCACAGAAGCTGCTTGATTGATGAATTCAGGTATCTGATTTGGAATAATCTTTGTATTTTGTTCAAAACAGGGCGTATTATCCACAAAATTAAATTGGTCAATAAAAATGAAGTTTTGCGTATTGGATCGGATACGATTCATAAGATATTCAAAACGATTCAGCGTATCTTTAGCATTGCTAAAATCACCATTATTCTTTGCTCCCCATGCAGGTGCATAATAAATAATCGTGATATCTCCTTTACCTCCCAAATCAAATGTCTTTTCATGGCACAGATAGCTGTCGGGTTCACTCCCTTTTTCACAGTCCACCCGAACTTCCATGGCCAATTCTTTAAATGAATCCATGGATTTCGCAAAAAATGTTAATAAAAAATCATCACAAAATTCATGAAACAATTTAACAGCCGGCAATGATCTTTCGGGTATAGGGATGTCTTCATACGATGACAGTGGTGTCTGGTACAGTTTAGAAAGTTCTATCAGTGGATATTTTTGAAGATAGCCTTGGTATCCTGTGGACTTTGCTAAGGCTTTCCGATTCTCTAACGTAGTGTCAAGCAAGTGGTGATAAAAGAAATCTTCCCAGCTTATAAAGGCAAAGCGAAACCTTTTATAGTGTGCAACGACATCATGAATTCGGTTGAGATAATGAAACCATGCCTGCTTTATGTGGTCATCTGAGAACAACAACTGAATACGTTCAGCATGAACAGGACTGCTATTCACAGCAATGTCATGGGCATATCCCAAGCGTAAAATAATGTTGAATCCCTGATCCTGAGCAATTCGGCATATAGAATCCAGTATAGAAAAATAAGGTTCAAAATATGCTATCGGTTTCACAGAGGATTGAAACCCAACCCAAGGAACCACTAAAATAATGCTATTAAAGTCATTCGATTTTATCTCTAGTAAATCCTTCTGAACATCATGAATATTCACTTGACTCCAAAAAGCTGGTGCCCAAACGTTGCCCGTATAATGTGTGCCAATGATTTTTTCATAAGGCCAGTCTTCACTATAACCTAATTTAATATTAAAAAAGGCATACATGATGCAGATAACTATCCAAAAAGATATGTTATGAATTTTTAAGTAGCGCATATTTTTTCCTTATTCTGTTGATCTATTTATATAAGCGTAAATAAACTCCTGAATTTCTTCAATCATGAAATTTTCAGCAAAAAAATTTAATTTATCGATAAAAACACCATACTTTGGATTTTCTTTTTTTAACATCATAATATGAGTTATAATACTATCAATATCACCCATCTGAGAAAAATCATAAAGGATTTTCAGTTCCTCAATCGGCGGAACAATGAGAGTCTCTGAAATTTCAACTTGTTCTAACGCTTCAGGGTAATCAGATTCGTCTGTTTTAGTATAATGTTCTACAAATTGAAGCTGGATTTCAAACCAGAAAATGCTTCCTTTGTTTGGCGTACTTTCTACATATAACGTACCACCCATTAAAGCCAGCAATCGTTGACTTAAATTTAAGCCAATACCAACGCCGTCACTGTAAAGCCGATCCGTGTCAATAGAATGAAATGCATCAAAAATTTTTTCAAGCCGATCCTGAGAAATGCCAATTCCTGTATCTTGAATTTCAAAACGAACCCGAGCACATTTTTGATTTACCATATCCACACACTTCACTTTAATAATAACCCTGCCTTGTTTGGTAAATTTGATTGCGTTAATGAGAAGATTTCTCAACACCTGACGCAATCGTTTTTCATCGCCATAGACCATGTCTGGTAACTCAGGATCAGTATCAAAATCTAAGACTAACCCCTTTTCTTTAGCTTGGATTCGATGAAAATCAAAAATTTTTCTAAGCCAGTTGGGAAGATGGAATTCACCGGGTTCAAGCTGAATTTCCTGTTTTTCAATTTTCGTTATATCCAATAGATCGTTAATCATCGTTAATAATGCTTCACCGCTTTGATAAATCGCATGTACAGCCTCTTGTTCTTTTTTGGACAACTCTGGATAATGCTCAAGAATTTTGGCATATCCCAAAATAATATTGAGAGGTGTGCGGAGTTCATGACTCATATTGGCAAGAAATGTCGTTTTAGCACGACTTGCTGATTCAGCAGCATCTTTTGCCTTTTGAAGTTCTTCTGACAACCGTTGACGTTCAACAATTTCATCACGCAGACACTGATTTGTATTTCTCAGTTCCTGAGTGCGGTTTTTCACAAGTTCTTCAAGGATATCACGGTGTGATTTGAGTTCGATTTGTGATTGTTCCAATGCGCCTAGCATCTCGTTAATGGTTTCGCTGAAATGGGTCAGTTCATCTTTTCCTCTGACTAAAACGCGGGCTGACAGATCTTTTTCATTCTGAATTGTTTTGATTTCTTTATCTAATCGGGACAGTCGAGACAATATGATCCGTTCAATAAGAAACAGAATAACCAATCCCAACACGAATCCAATCATCAGAACAGATACGATAAAATAATTGATGGTCAGATGACCTTGTTGAAAGATATCCCTGCTAGAGTTCATTCGAATAATCATACAGGTTTTTTGATACAAGTCTTGAACCTGAACATATCCTGAAATCAAGTTTGAACTTAGCGTATCAACCACAATTGGATTTTCATGTGAGAAATTAGAAATCGCTTTTTGAAAATCAATGGGCATGTTCGAAGAATCAATGCGTTGAATACTCAATGATAATTGTGTCACATCTGATAAACGCTGGATAGCAGGATCATCCAAATAACGTCCCATGATAATCACACCGTTCACAGGTCCTTTACGCTCACTTGTAAGAATCGGGCGTGAAGAAATCAGAAGGATACCCTCAGGTATAACAAGTACACCTGATGAGTGATGTTGTGGTGTATCCAGTTGTTTTAATAAAGGCGAATCCGAACTTAAATGCGCGTCAAGCCCTTTTGGAAAAGCCATTTCTTCACCAGAATCCAAATCAACTGCTTTGGCAAAAATAATGGTATTGGGAAACTGAACGTAAAGAATGACATTGACTTTGAGTGAGTTAAATGTGGTTACTGGTAAGGTCGCATCGATAAATGCCTGATTGCCATCCTGAATAAACTGATAACTATCGTCCCATGCAGCATAATCCGCAACAATTATATCCAAATTTTTGATTTCATTATAGAGTGCTGACAGCGCACGTTGAGTATGTTTAATGGTATCGCGTTTTTCTATGGAAATAAAACCATTCATCACAATAAGACGTGAAATGAAATAAAGTAAACCCAAGAGGAAAAAAAACGTGATGCTAATAATCAGTAGGGTTTTCTTTCGAAGAGTCACATCCGAATCCTTTCATGTTCAATTGGTTTTATCATCAAACAACATAACACAATTTTTACCGTTTTTTTTCCCTGCATATAATGCACGGTCTGCATGTTTCAGACAGGTATCCATATGGGTTGAGATGTCTTGACATTCGCAGATACCAAAGGTCATGGTAACACAAAAATGATGATCATGATACATAATCTCATGACTTGTAATGGCTTCTCGTAACCGTTCAGAAAAAAGTTGTGCATGGTTTCCATCTGTTTCAACCAAAACCAGTAAAAATTCCTCGCCTCCCCAACGCGCAACATGATCCTGCTTTCTAACAATAGAACGGAAGATATTGGAAATAGTAACTAGCACATGATCTCCGCAATCATGTCCATAAGTATCATTGATGGTTTTAAAATTATCAATATCTGTGATCACTACTGAAAATGGAACGAGATTTCTTTCAGATCGTTTTTTTTCTTTTTCAATTCGTTCAAGAATATCCCGGCGATTGGAAAGCTGAGTCAGCGGGTCAATCCGTGCCAATATTTCAAGTTGTTCTTGGTATTCAAGCAGCTTTTGATTGGTTTTATACAATTGTTGATTCATATACTCCAGTTCTTCACGAGCGCGTTTTAATTCAAGATGTACCCTGATTCGAGCAATTAATTCTGTAGCATCAAAGGGTTTGGTAATATAATCAATTCCACCTACCTCAAACCCTTTAATTTTATCAATGGTTTCTGACAAAGCTGTCATAAAAATAACGGGGATTTGTTTTGTACTTTCTTGTTGTTTTAACTGTCGGCATGTTTCAAATCCATCGATTCCGGGCATCATGACATCCAACAAAATGATGTCTGGTTTTGCGAAATCGGCCTGTTTCAATGCGCTTTCTCCATTTCTGGCAACCAAAGGCTTACAGCCTGAACCTTTTAATGAATCCAGCAATACACGTAAATTAATTGGATAATCATCAACGATCAGAATCGTTGGTGATTCGGTAGGAGTAAACGTCATTACTTTACCTCCATATACTTTTTGATAAATGACTGTAATTCATCAATCATAAAACTATCTGCAAAATTTTTTATTTTATCAGAAAAGGGTAACAATGTCAGGTCTGTTGTAATCATTTTTTCAGCATATTCTTGGATACCCAGCACGTCACCACGGTTGGCCAATACGAGCAACTCAGCTAATATACCTTGGGATGGTGGTATCATTTCTGCTTGTTTTGGGGGCATTGTTTCCGATTTTTTAGAAGCTTCAGCGGATTCATACACCCATTCTAACTTCAGGTGTTTCTGTAATTTTTGAAGCAGGTGATTGACTTGTATGGGTTTTGATAAATAGTCATTACAGCCCGCTTCAATACTCCGTTCGCATGTGCATTCTAATACGCTTGCTGAAATCGCAATAATCACGGTTCTGGATAAAGAGGGTTGCTGTCGAATGTGTTTTGCTGCAGCAAACCCATCCATCACTGGCATGACTAAATCCAAAAAAATCACATCAGGCTGCCATTCTTTTGCTTTTTCCAAAGCATCTTTCCCATTAATGGCATCAAGTGTCGTAAACCCCAATGGAACAAGAAGGTCTCTTAATAAAGAACGATTTTGATCATTATTATCTACAATAAGAACTTTTTTTGGATTGCCTTTAACACCGATAATGATTTTGGATTTCTGCGCTTCTGATGAATCATAACCATCTAAAATAATTGGAATTTCCAAGTCAAACCAGAAGGTGCTGCCTTGTCCTAAAGTACTCTTCACTTCTATTTTACTATTCATCAACCCCACTAATTTTTGACTGATAGATAATCCCAATCCTGTGCCTTCTTCTTTAAGCTCTTTATTTTTTATCTGATGAAATGGTATAAAAATTTTATCCAATTGTTCATGAGGAATGCCAATGCCTTGATCTTTGACTTCAAAACGGAGATGCACTGTTGGTTTTGATAAGCTTTTGTCATCATCGCCAGTTGCTTTTTGAATTTGACTTAGTCTTTGAACCCGAAATAGTACAGTTCCCTGAGATGTAAATTTTACCGCATTACTGAGCAAATTGAGAAGAATCTGTCGGAGTCGTTTTTCATCAGCATATAAGTTGGCGGGTAAATCAAAAGTAATGTCCTCTTCAAACCCTAGTCCCTTTTCTTTTGCACGAATGCGGATCATCTCGATTAAATTATAGATAAAACTCGGAAAATGGAATACAATAGGTTCTAAATCCATGCGCCTTGCTTCAATTTTAGAGAGGTCTAAAATATCATTAATCAGTAATAGCAGGTGATCACCACTATGGTGAATAATATCAACTGCTTTCCGTTGCGTATCTGTCAATTGTTTATCACGTTTTAACACCTGTGCATATCCGAGAATACCATTCAACGGGGTACGAAGCTCATGACTCATACTCGCAAGAAAATCACTTTTAGACTTATTCGCCCTGTCAGCAATTTTTTTAGCGTCTTTTAAGGCGATTTCAGCCTCTTTGCGTTTCGTGATATCGTTAAATACAGAAAATGTTTTACCATCAATGAGGGTTCCGGTTATTTCGACAATACGAACAGTCCCATTCTTACAGGTTACTTGAAATTCTCCTGCATCAATTTTCCCAATTTTATCTTTTGATTTATCAAGAGCAACCTGCCATCGTACAATAACCCTAACACGATATTGAGGATCAGGATAGGCACGTACAAACCAAGTATCTACAGTTGGGATATCCTCTAAGGTATAACCAAATAATTCGACAAATCTTTGGTTGATATATACGATCATTCCATGCTCATCTGCAATTGCATTTGGCATTGGAGAATAATCAAGTAATTGCCTTAGGCGATCCTTTTCATCCTGAACTCGTTTTTCTGCTTCAATTGCACGATGAATCTTCAGGTGTAACACATCAGAATTCACAGGTTTTTGAATAAAATCACTGCCGCCTGTTCTTAAAAACGTAACTGCTAATTCCAAATCGGATTGACTGGTCAACATGATCACAGGTGGATAAAACGGCAGCAGTTTCTTTATTTGCTCAAAGGTTTCCAATCCACTTAATCCGGGCATCACTTGGTCTATAAGAATGAGATCAATGTGTAGGCTTTCAATTAGCTCAAGCGCACTTTCACCATTTTCTGCCTCAAAAAAATGATAGTTCCATTTTTGAAGCCCATGTTTTAATATTTTGCGATTCATTTCGCTGTCATCGATAATCAGAAGTGTTAATGATTTATTATTTTGTACCATGTATAATCATTCCATTGATCATTGATATCATTGATAATTCAACTTGACAAAAAATATGATTTTCACTACTTCCCGAAACTTATGATGAAACCTATTGAAAACGCATTACATACCCTTTATCGTTATGATAAACAAGATATTATTCGTGCGTTTTTAAGTGCTGCGGTTCATTATCCTGCATCGGTCTGTGTTTGGCGTTTACCTGAACAGCAACAAACTGTGATTCTTGCATCATGCAGACACCATCTCACAACTCTGGATGACGCATTACATATCAATTCCCGTGGATTTATTATTTCTCCTTTTGATGTCATTGAGGGGCGGGGAATTTTATATATTCCAGCCGATGTATGTGTTGTCATACAAGAACAACAGGTCGTTGATTTATTCATTGGGGATGCCTCATCAGGTTTACCCCTATTAACAATGGTTATTGACATCCTCCATCAATCTGTAACTCCACCAATGCCTTATCATATACTCTCTTCTCCTGTATTGTATAATAATGAAGAAAAATCGCATTTTATTGAAATTGTGGAGCAGGGAATCCTTGCTATTAAGCAGGCAAAATTAAAAAAAATTGTGCCTGCACGTAGAAAGATCATTGATATCATCCATCCTATTTCACCTGAGACGATTTTTTATCAGTTGTGCAAACGCTATGCATCAGCATTTGTTTCATTCATTTCCATTCCAGAGTTTGGCACATGGATTGGCGCCAGTCCTGAATTGATTATTCATGTGAATCGCGACCAGATGTTTAAAACTGTTGCCATTGCAGGCACGCAATCCTATAATAAAGGAATGGATGTTTCTCAGGCCACATGGACAGAAAAAGAAATTGAAGAACAGGCTCTTGTGAGCCGGTTTATTATAGACCAGTTTAAAACAATTCGTGTAAGGGAATTTGAAGAAAGCGGGCCCCGAACGATGATTGCAGGAAACATTCTTCACTTAAAAACTGAATTTACTGTGGATTTAAAAGCAGTTCAGTATCCAGACCTTGCAATCGTCATGTTAAAACTACTTCATCCAACTTCAGCGGTTTGCGGTATGCCCAAAAAAGAGAGCCGTTTGTTTTTACAACACCATGAGGCGTTTCCTAGAAAATTGTATGGCGGTTATTTAGGGCCTGTCAATATTGATCATGAAACGCATGTATATGTGAATATCCGCTGTATGGAACTTTTGAATCGATCTGCTGTGTTATATGCTGGTGCTGGAGTTACCTTGAATTCTGACCCACAAAAAGAATGGCTTGAAACCGAACTCAAGTGCCAGACATTAGAATCTGTGATTAACTACAGATTTTCAGATAAATAATTGCAGTACAATTTGGATCACTTTTTAACAAAACCATGGAGGTTTATACTTGAAACGGATATATTCTGGCATAGAATGCCTGACTCAATCTCCACCTAAAAAATGGAATGGTCATCGTTTAGGTTTATTGTGCAATCCAGCATCTATTAATGCAAATTTTATTCATTCAAGCGTGTTGTTAGACCGTTGCTATCCCGGACAGGTTCGTGCTCTATTTTCACCGCAGCATGGTTATTTAGCTGAAAAACAAGACAATATGATCGAATCATCGAACACTGCTGATCCTGTATTACATGTTCCGGTATTTAGTTTGTATGGTGAAACAAGAATTCCAACCCAGGAAATGTTTGACCTGATCGATATTTTATTTGTTGATCTTCAGGATGTTGGGACGCGTGTCTATACGTTTATGTACACTGTATCCTATTGTCTTGAAGCAGCCAAAAAATTGAATAAAAAAATCATTATTCTTGATAGGCCAAACCCAATCAATGGTATTGATATTGAGGGAAATTGCCTTAAATCAAACTGTGCTTCGTTTGTTGGCAGGTACCCGATTCCGATGAGACATGGACTTACGTTAGGTGAATTAGCCTTACTCTTTAATGAATATTTTAATATTGGCTGTGATCTTGAAATTGTACTTATGAAAGGCTGGCAACGACATATGTTTTTTGAAGATACTGGGCTACCGTGGGTACCACCATCACCGAATATTCCATCCCCAAAAATGTGTTTTTTTTATCCGGGGCAAGTATTACTTGAAGGCACGAATATCTCAGAAGGTCGCGGAACAAGTCAGCCTTTTGAAATTTTTGGAGCCCCTTATATTCGTCCTGAACATAGTGTTTCGTTGCTAACTCCGTATCCATTACCGGGAATTGTTCTCAGACCATTAGGTTTTGAACCGACATCCAACAAATGGCAAGGCCAGCTCTGCAAAGGATTTCAGATACATGTTACAGATATTTCACAGTACCGCCCATACAGCACTACGTTAAAACTACTTTCAGCGATTTATGCGGATGCACCCAATGCATTTTCATGGAAATCGCCACCCTATGAATACGAGCACACCCGATTGCCTTTTGATTTAATTTCAGGGGACACTGCGATTCGTGAAGCAATTGAAAACCATAAAAACATGGATACAGTTATTGATTCATGGCAAGATGAATTAAATGCCTATCATCAAATTGCCATGAGTTTCTATCTGTATTAGTAGGGGCGAACCTTGTGTTCGCCCTTTAATCAGGCGAACACAAATTAACGCCTAAAAAATATTCTTTTGCTTTGAACCTATTCAACTTCCAAGCTATACGGCACTGCATTCAAATAGAGTTCTTCCATAACTGGTTTTTCCTGAGGGCTATACCCAATATAAAATGTCAGTACACCTTGGATTCCTTTAAGAAAACCTTTATATAATGACACATCAACCTTTTCTCCAGACTCTGCAGAATCATATACAGGTGGAGTCTCATTTCCTTGGGCAACCATAAATGGTTCATTGGGATTATTCATAATATACAGAAGTAACGGGAATCCTGTATTTTTTGGAGTATATACAATCAACGCATAGAGGTTATAATCTCGTTCATCATTGGGCAGAGTTACTGGAAAATTTAATTCTACATGTGCATTATCATCTGTTAATACTGTTTGTTGGGTTTGAGTTACACCATCAATGACCATTTCTCCCTTGATTTTTCCCATATCGTTGCGAGATTCACCTTGAAGGTTCATCACTGGCATTGAAACAAAAACCTGTGCAGTCCCTTGTAATGAATCAGCATCTTTAACTATCAGATAATATATCCCGGGCCTGTCCGGTGCAATATACGTTACCTGTTCTCCTGAAGAATTAGACAAGGTGCCTACCGAAATATCCCATTTATAAGGATCATCGCCACCAACAACGTTAAAATGAATTGATTCACCGGGAGTCACATCTACAAATGCAGGAATGATAGCAATGCTTGGTTCAACAACCTCAATCGATGCCAGCGCTGGATAAGTATTCGCATCTGTAACGATGACTTCATAAGAGCCTTCCTTTTCATACACCGTATCCCACGTTTTACCGTTACTTCCATCTGGCCAAAGATATGGCTCAGTGCCTCTTGATACAGAAAAATGAACAATATCCCCCGGAGCAACCGATGTTTTATACGGTTGAATGATGGGTTCGTTAATCATTTGAACAATCGCTTTAGTTTGATTGCCTTGAGCATCAACTATATATACCCTATCTGAACCCTGAATATCTCCTGCACTATAAGTTACAGACTCTCCATCATAAGAAGATAAATTCCCAAAATCAGCAGCCCACTCATAAGGTGGCGTACCGCCAGTTACTGTAAATGTCTCTGTTTCTGTTGAATGAAGCATAACGTGAGATGGAGAAATCTTTGGAACAGAAGTTACATGAATACTTGCATAAACTTCTTGTTGTTGACCATCTACTACTTTAACCTGATAATCACCACCTTCAACAGGGGGGTAATACTTAATCTCTAGTCCTTCTCCATCGATTTTACCAAAATCTGCTGCCCATTGATAGGGTGCTATACCACCTGAAACACGAAAAGTAATCGCTTGATTATTTTCCATCAGAACACTTGCATTCAGTGGATAAATCATTAAATCTGAAATGACTTCCACAACTGAAGTTGCTTCAAGATTTTTACTATCTGCAACAAGGATATCGTATGTGCCCGGATTTGAAGGAGCGAAATACATAACAGACGGATCCTGAACAGAAGACAATTGACCACCGCTTGCACTCCATCGATATGGCGGAATTCCTCCTAATACTCGCAATGGAACCTGACCTAAAACTCCAATAATTGTATTGATCGGTGTAATACGCATACTTTTTTGAGGTAAAATTCGTATAGCCATCGTTTGTTCTTGTCCAAGCGCGTCAAAAAAATGTAAGATACTTTGACCTTCAGTATTAGGTGCAGTAAATACAAATATATCCCCATTGACCGTTGACATGTCAGTGGATTCGCTCTCAGTTTGAACGCTATAAGGCATTTTCCCGCCATACATAAAAAAATTCATTTCCTGTCCAATTTCAAGTAGATGTATCGTGGGTGAAATACGAAGTCGATCATAAACCCGAACCTTTCCAATAGCCGTTAAACTCGAATCATCCATTACGGTTACCTGATATTCTCCGGGGGCATCTGGAACATGATATGTAACCTCGGCTCCTGTAGATGTCGAGATATCACCGACATTTGCAGACCATATATATGGCTCTGTGCCGCCTGCAGCAGTTAAAGTGATGATTGAATCTCTAACAGCGTCTGATACTTCGGGTGCAATATGAAAATCAGGTACTTCTGTAAACACAGCGACAACAGAAATACTGTGAGTCATCTGAATTTGTTGATTCGGTTCCGAACCCGAAATGCCATCTTCCCAATGATCAAAACGGAAACCCGGCGCAGGATTCGCTGATAATTCAACAAGTTCATTAACCATAAACTCAAATCTCATGGGGTCTATCACTACGCTTCCAGAGCCTACAGGTGAAATGCTTATTATTACTGTATAAATTTCAGGAACAAAGATAGCATTGATGGTCATATTTTTATTTACAGTAACATAAGCTGGGGCTTCAGTACCTGTTAGATCGCCTTCCCAATGACTAAACATAAATCCATCATCAGGTACAGGATTTAGAAGTACTGTCGAACCACATGCATAAGTTGCACTATCCGGTGCTTGTAAAACCTTACCGTCTTGTGCTTGAATATCCACATCAAATTGATTGGCATCAAAAATGGCTTTAACGCTTTTATTGCCATCCATAGTCAATAAACAGGTATTGTTTAGGCTAAATGAGCAATCGTTCTCCCATTCAACAAATTCATAACAATCTGATTTCGGCAAAGCAGTCAACATCACCTGATCGCCGTATTTATAAGTATCTTGATCCGGGGCGATGATAACCATCCCTTGATCTGCCTGCGATACATACGTCATTAACCGATAAGCTGGAGCATCTACGGTTACATTCACCGTAATTTTATTTCCTTTTGCATCGATTACTTCAACAATAGCTGTTCCCTGTGAAAGACCAGTAATAATTAACAAGTCATAATCCATTTGCGCCTGAACCGCAGCCGGGTTACTTATTTTTATTTTAAACGGTTCGTCTAATCCGGAAAAACTGACTGATTTGCTTTCATTTTCATGAACAAGTAAATCAATAGCTGCCCATGCCTGATGACCTATACATAAACAAATAAACAATACCCCATATCCAATAATTTTTTTAAATAGACATTTCATTGGAATTCCCTCCATTGATTTGATTTTGGTGTTGATGACTATTCATTAACAACGCCCCAACTGGACAAACTTCAACACAACGCCGGCAATTTTCGCAATGTTGCTCAGTAACATCTCTGTTTCCAAACGTGGTAATAGTCGTTTCAAATCCACGTTGTGCAAAAGAAAAAACAGAGTATTGACATGACTGAACACATCGGCCACAAAGTACACACCGATTAGGATAATAGGTAATACACGGATGATTTTGATCTATAGAAATCGGTTTAAGATATGTTGGATAAGTCTTTTGTTTCAGAGCTGTGTTTAGAAATTTTGCAATTTTTTGCAGTTCACAACGTTTATTGGCATGACAGGATTTACAATTTACCTCATGCATGGACAATAAAAGTGTGAACGCTGATCGTTGAAGTTGTCTAACACGTTCTGTGTTGGTTTGAATACCAAGCCTATCTTTAACGATATATGTGCATGCTGTTACAGGCAAAGGTTCACCATCCACATCAACAAAACACAAACGACAGGATGCATGAGGATGTGGGCTTGATTCAAAAAAACATAAATGCGGAATATAAATTCCATTGATTAAACAGGCTTTAAGCACAGATATACCCTGTTGAACTTCAACATGTTTTCCATCAACCTGAATTTGAATTTTCATAAGTTCGTTTTTAGTTTTTAGATAGGAGTTTTTTATGTTTCGATCTATTTTATTTAATGACTTAAATTTGTATCAGTATCAGGCGGACGTTCAATTACAGGCGCTAAATGCGGAGGCGAAACTTTTCGCACAGCATTATATTCAGGAGGACATGCAGCCATACATTCGCCACATTTAACGCATAACTGAAGGTCAATGCCTTTTTTACGCGTTCGTGTAGTAAATACCGCATTGGTTGGACAGCAGCCAACACATGCATCACAACCCCGAGCACATTTTTCTAAATCAATGTAATAGGCTATAAGCGGCCGACAGGTTTTTCCGGGACATTGCTTGTCAACAATATGCGCTTCATATTCAGACCGAAAATAGCGTAACGAGGTAATCACAGGATTAGCTGCTGTTTTACCAAGACCACAAAGCGAACCTTGCTTGACATCTATACTTAACGATTCTAACAGTCCAATATCTGATTCTTCCCCATTTCCTACAGTGATTCGTTTTAAAATATCTAATAAATGCCTTGTACCAATACGGCAAAACGTACACTTCCCACAGGATTCTTTCTGAGTAAAATCTAAAAAAAACCGGGTGACATCCACAACACAAGAGGTTTCATCTATTACGACCATACCTCCGGAACCCATCATTGCACCTGCTTGGGTAAGTGAGTCAAAATCTATTGGTGTATCCAAATAAGCATCTGGCAAACATCCACCCGAAGGGCCTCCAATTTGAACAGCCTTAAATTGTTTTTTCCCGGGAATTCCGCCACAAACTGTAAAAATCAATTCCCGTAATGAAATACCCATTTCAACTTCAACAAGCCCGGGATGCACAACACTGCCAACAACAGAAAAAATAGCCGTTCCGGGGGTATTTGGTGTGCCGGTTTGTTTAAACCAGTCTGCTCCATGTTCAATAATTAACGGCACTGTAGCTAAAGTTTTAACATTGTTAATTACGGTGGGATGATTGAACAGCCCTTTAGATACGGGATAAGGCGGACGATGTTGAGGCATTCCCCGAAATCCTTCAATGGACTGAATCAGTGCAGTTTCTTCACCACAGACAAATGCACCTGATCCTTGAAAAATTTCGATTTCAACCTGACATGACGTGTTTAATATTGCTGAACCTAATAATCCGAGGGATTTAGCTTGAGCTATCGCTAACGTTAAGGTTTTGATCGCAAGCGGATACTCAGAACGAATATAAATGATAGCACGTTTAGCGCCCACTGCGATAGCGCAAATTGCTATTCCCTCAAGCACTTGATGGGGATTGCTTTCAAGAAGCGTTCGATCCATATATGCCCCCGGGTCACCTTCATCTGCATTGCAGATGACAATTTTATCTGCGGCTTGTGATTCACTTGCTATCTGCCATTTTTTTCCTGTTGGAAATCCTGCTCCTCCCCTACCCCGTAAGCCAGAATGTTGAATTTCCTGAATAATCGTTTTTGCATCCATATGCAACGCTTTTGCTAAAGCAGCATAGCCACCTGCTGCAATATATTCATGAATATTTTCTGGATCAATTTGCCCGCAATGTTTCATCACTAAGCGCCGCTCTCGATGAAAACGCGAAAATTCATAAACACTGGGGATCAACTCATTTTCAACCGTAGCTCCATAAACATGCTCAAAACAAGGATCATTTTCCAGTAGAAATCGTTGAACCAGCATATTCGCTTTACCCGGAGTCACGTTGTGGTAAAAAACCGGTGGAAAACCAGACTCCGGATGATCGATGATCACATAAGGTTCTGCATAACAATGGCCCATACACCCTACAGTATGTAAATAGACATTGACTTGATATTCCTGAAGAGACGCTTCAAAAGCCGCTTTGGTTTCCAGAGCGCCTGCTGCAATTCCGCATGTTGAAAGCCCCAAATGAATCTTTGGAATATTCTGAATACCGTTTTGATGTTGAAGCGATTGTTCTACAATTTGATTATACGTTGTGTAAATAGGATCATTCGACATGATAAGATTTCTTTGTTAATTCTCACTATTCGGTGTTTGTTTATGTTCTATTTGTTTTTTTACTTCAATTTGTGTAAAAATTCCCTCGACTTTACTGGGTGCCATATGACCATATACCTGCTCACCAACCAATGCCACAGGCGCCAATGCACAACACCCCACACACGCAACGCGTTCTACACTAAATTCTCTATTTTGAGTTGTTTCGCCTTCTTTAATACCCAATTTGCGCTCAAAATTTTCTAAAATAATGTCTGCACCTTTAACATGACATGCAGTACCTAAACATACTTTGATTGGGTATTTGCCGGGTGGTACAAAGCGAAACTGATTATAAAAAGTGGCAACCCCATAAACTGCTGCTTGAGAAATTGATAACACTTCTGAAACCTTCACAATTGCTTCTTTAGGAATATACCCAATTTTTTCCTGAATTTGCTGTAGAATAGGAATCAACTGTCCTCGTTCGATAATTTTATCGGTAAACTGATCACAAATAGTATAAAGCGTTATCAAATCCTGATCTGTAGTTTCAAACTCCATAATCCCTATATCCTTGTAAGTTATCTCCGTACCGCGAATAATCATCCGCCAAGAATTAAAACTTTGAAATATCTACAACAAGCTTTTTAAATATACGGTCAAGACTATCTTTCGCTTCTTCTGAAACATAAGTAAATTTCCATGCTACTTTAATCTCATCAGGTCTAAATTGCTGATTCCATGATTCAATCTGGATACGAACAGGTGTCATTGAGATGCCTTGTGGGTCTGGAATATAAAAATCAGCAGGTAAATGAATGGTTAATTTTGCTATATCCATAATATTGACCGATTGAATATATGAAAACTTACAAAGAATACCCGAGGAACTTAGATTAATAATCGTTGCCGGAATAATGATCTGGCCAATCTGAATAGTTGCTTTTGCCCCTAAAATGCTATACCGTTCATTCTTACGACTTTTTCTAAAATCACATGCATGATCAATCACTACGCGAAGTTCTGTTTGAGTAAACGGGGTTTGAATCGTATGCTGAATTCCCTGTAAGGTATAAGTATTAGGGGTATGATCATTGGATACAACAAGTATAAAAGGGGTATGGGAGTTCAATTCTGTACGTTTGAGATGATTAAAAATATCAATTCCAGTATGCCCCAAAAGCTCTCTGCCGCTTATCACCAAGTCTAATTTTTGTTGCGATATGATATCGATAGCTTCTTGTGAAGAATTGGTGGTCAGCAGCTTTGTAACTTGTTCGCCTAACTCTGCCAAGACATAATTCCGTATAATATTTGCTGTAACCTTAAAATCATGAATTACCAGAATACTAAATGCCATATTCCTCCTGATGTTTAAAAGACGACATTGTATTAATCTGTGCAGCGATTAATAAGAAAAGAGAAAAAATGAGAAGGTTATAGAATCTCTTTCCTAAATCAAATATTTTTTGCTTGATATCTAACACATTGTTTGCTTGATTGTAAACATGAATTCTATCGAAAGTGGTATGAAATAATTTGAAGTTGAGTTAAATATAAAAGAAAGGCTTTACTATCATGACCTCAGCAGACTGGGTCACAGGACTGATTATTTTTTTTGCTCGAGTATGTGATGTATCAATTGGTACAGTGAGAACAATCGTTACAGTTCAAGGGAGAACAGTCATCGCTTTTTTTCTAGGATTTTTTGAGGTAATTATTTGGCTAGTTGTGGTTACGACGATTGTTAATGAAATCAAAGAGAAATCACTGTCG
>PDZT01000102.1 GCA_002753105.1 Deltaproteobacteria bacterium YD0425bin50
GAATTAGGTTTTGTTTGGCATTCCATTTGCAATTTAATGAGGAATTTTTAAAAAATTGTTTCTAATTTAGCAATAATTATACCAAATAAAACCAAAATCTAACCATAATAGTAGTATAACAGATACAAAAATTCTTAAACAGCAATTTTTGAAGAATGAAACCAAAGAAAGATTGATAGCTATAATAGAAGAGGGGAAAGAAGGTAAGGAATATAGATTACCAAATAAAAATGAATTAGATGTTTTAAATAAAATTCCTAATGTTAATAGATTGAGTTTTTCAAGCAAAATGCAGGTAGAAAACAATAGAAATTTTAATACTCCTGGTTGGGGTATTGATGATTATTCTCAAATGTTCTCCCCTCGCCAGCTTTTAGCCATGCAAACATTAGTTTCCAAATTGCAGGACATCAAAGCAGAACTAAAACCACAAGAAAGCGAATATGATAAAGCGGTGGTGACGTATTTGGGGATTTTGGTGGATAGGATTACCATTGCAAATACTTCTTTTGGTATATGGCATGTTGGAGGGGAAAAATTGGAACGACCGATGGGACGTCAAGCTATTCCAATGGTTTTCGATTATCCAGAATCAAATCCGTTTTGCAGTTCATCTGGTAGCGCTTTAAATCAATTAGCATGGTTAATACGATATATTGGATCAGAATGTAATTATCCTTTTTCAGTTGAGCTTAAAAATGCTTCCAGTGGGGATAAATCACAGTTTTCAGATAAATTTCTAACATCCGTGGTTACTGACCCTCCTTATTATGATGCAATTGCCTACGCTGATTTATCCGATTTTTTTTATGTATGGCTCAAACGAACTTTATCCGATATTTATCCTTTAAACTTTGCGACTCCACAAACACCCAAAAGTGAAGAATGCACTGCTTTAAAACATCATCATAATAATAAATTAGAAAAAGCCAAAGCGCATTTTGAAAATAAGTTACTCCAAATATTTGATGCCATTGAGCATCAAACTTCAGATATAGTAACTATTATGTTTGCTCATCAAAGCACCGAAGCATGGACAACGCTTTGTAATTCTATTTTAGGCGCAAAAATGAATATTACAGGTAGTTGGGCGAATGATACAGAAATGACGGGAGCATTAAAAACAGATAAAGCCTTTCTCTCATCTTCAGTTACTGTATCCTGCAAACCTGCTCAAAAGCAAGGGATTGGGGATTACAAGTCCGTTAAAAAAGCCATTGAAACCACCGTTGCTAAACAGGTTGATGAATTATACAGACTCGGTTTTAGAGGAGCGGATTTATTAACCGCCTGTTTTGGTCAGGCTGTCAGCGAATTTGGCAAATACCAGACAGTAGAAAAAGCGGATGGGAGTCTTGTAACTGTAGCTGAATTACTGGATATGGCAAAAGAAAGCGCTTTTAATGCCCTGCTTAAAGGCTTTGCCGGCGACGATTTTACCAAATTTTATATTGGCTGGTTGCAGCTTTACAGCTTTACAGAAAGCGATTTTGATGATGCGGCAAAATTTAGTAGAGTCGGGCTTAACATCAATGTTAAACAGTTATTTGACGAACACATTTTTATCAAAAATGGTAACAAACAGACTCTTGGCACTTTTGAACAACGCCTTGCTGCCAACAAAAATTTAGGGGAAAAAACCAACAGATTACTAGATTGTGTCCATCGGGCAATGGCATTATATAAAGGCACAAATAGAAGGGACTTGCTATGGTATATAAAAAAGACTGCTTCTGAAACCGACAGCAGTTTTTGGCGGGTGGTAACGTCTCTTTGCGAAGTTTTGCCTAATGATTGTGATGACCATAAACAGGCAATCGGATTG
Source organism: Deltaproteobacteria bacterium YD0425bin50 (assembly GCA_002753105.1). GTDB lineage: Bacteria > Desulfobacterota > Desulfobacteria > Desulfobacterales > YD0425bin50 > YD0425bin50. The sequence goes on from PDZT01000102.1 coordinate 1,826, forward strand.
TTGACTAACAAAGACAGTTTGATAAGGGAAAGTAAATCTGTTCAAACGCCGACACAGGCAACGATGTTTGAATAACAGTAAACTTAAATTAACTTTCATAAGCCAATAGACATGGGAACAGATGAAAGAATGATTATGAAACCAAGTCTTTATCTTGAAACAACTATTTTGACGATCGTTCCCACGCTCCAGCGTGGGAATGCAGCCAGGGACGCTCCTGCGTCCCGTGTTGACGGAGAAAGCATATGGCCAGAAGCCACTATGTCATCAAGGAACCGGACAAGCCCCATTTTTTGACTTGCACAGTCGTCGAGTGGCTTCCCGTCTTCACCCGTCCGGATTCGGTTCAGATCCTCCTTGATAGCTGGTCCCATCAACGAGCAAACGACGGGTTGCGGCTATTCGGCTACGTGATTCTTGAAAACCACTTGCACTTTGTGGCCCAGGCCCCGCGTCTGAACAAGTGCTTAAGTAGCTTTAAGTCCTTCACGGCCGCTCGGATCATCGAACTGCTAGAGGCGCACAAGGCGGAGTGGTTGTTGGCTCGCCTGCGATTCGCTAAACGGGCACACAAGCACGACCGCGAATACCAGTTCTGGCAAGAAGGATCCCATGCTGAAATGATCTTCAGCGAACCTGTGATGCGGGAAAAGTTGGAATATATACATCAAAACCCGGTGAAACGCGGATACGTAGACTTGCCCGAGCATTGGCGGTATTCGAGCGCGCGGAATTATCTCGGACAGTCGGGGCTGATCGGGATCGACCCATGGTTCTAAACAAACGGGACGCTGGAGCGTCCCTGGCTGCGTTCCCACGCTGGAGCGTGGGAACGATCGTCAAAATTATTAGAGAGGTGATAATATGGAAGATAATATAATTACAGAAATAAGAAAAATAAAAGATAAACTTGCATCCGAATATGACTATGACGTGCGAAAAATATTAAATGACGTGATTAAAAGACAGAGAGAATCAGGGAACAGAATTGTAAATCTGAGGAAAGAAAGACTGGCTAACCAATCAATGAAGCGGATGCACTGAGGCGCACTGCAAAAAGCCAATCAAGATTCTTTTGATGATTTAGTAAGTAATTCACAAACCAGCACTAATTTTTGGGATAATTCTTTTGATGATGAGGATTGGAATAATGCCTGACGCTATGTATTTTTGTGCTATTCTATGTATATGAAATATTGGAGATTGGGTTTATGAAACCATGGTTTAAAATCGTCAAGCCTCACAAAGACATTCAGGAAGGGCATTTGGATGAATCCGTTTTTGCGGCTAATTTAGCAGAAGTGGCAACAGGAACAGGAAGGGAAATTTATACAAACCCTAATATCTTTTTCCAAAAAACTTTTTTTACTTCAGGTATAAAAAATATCGCAAAAAGAGTAATACAAGGATTGAATGGGGGGCAGGATGCTGAAAACCGTGTCATTTCTTTACAAACAGGTTTTGGCGGAGGAAAAACGCACACGCTGATTTCTCTTTTCCACTTAGCTCAATTGGGAGAGAAAGCAAATACAAGCAAACAGGCAAAAGAATTATTTGCTGTTACAGGTAAACCCACATTTGAATCAGCCAACATTGCTGTTTTTACAAACACAACGAATGATCCAGCAAAAAAAAGAAAAATAGAAGCTCTAACTATAAGAACATTATGGGGGGAATTGGCTTATCAATTAGGAGGTCATGCCGCGTATGAACTTATCAGGGTTAATGATGAAAAACAGATTGCTCCTAAAGGACTTTTCAAAAAAGTATTGGATAGATATAAACCAGCATTAATTCTCATTGATGAGTTAGCAGATTATTGCGTCAGTGCATCAGCAGTTAAAGTTGAAGCCAGTAATTTAAGCGACCAGACAGTTAGCTTTATGCAGGAATTAACAGAAGCAATTGCAGGAACAGATCAATGTGTGCTGATAGCTACATTACCAGCCAGCGCCCAAGAATTAGCCTCATCCCCTATGTCATCACAGATTCTTTCGGCTTTAGAAAACCGTATCACAAGGATTGGAGCTAATATTAAACCTGTTGATGATGATGAAATTTTTGAAGTGGTTAGAAGAAGATTGTTTGAAGATTTAAACGATACGGATGAAATTAAACAAGTAATTTCTGCTTATTATACCTTTTATCAATATTTGTGTAATGAAATTCCAAATTATGCTTTAAAATCAGATTATAAAGAAAAATTGAAAAAGGCATATCCTTTTCATCCTGAACTCATTGATATGTTTTGTTTACGTTGGGCAAGTAACCCATTTTTTCAACGAACCAGAGGTGTTTTACGAATTCTGGCGGCCATTGTGTCAGACCTTTGGCAAAGACAAAATTCTCTTACAGGAAGCCAATTTCTTATACACACATCTGATGTTACTCTATCAAATGTGGAATCCATCACCAGCCAAATTACAATGCTGAATGGCTCAAGCTGGGATTCTGTTATACATGCCGATGTTTCAGGCGCATCATCAAATGCGTTCAGAATAGATAATGAAGCCAGACAATTAGGAAAAAATAATATAACTCAAGGCATTGCTGCTACCATTTTATTAGGCACATTCGGTTCTAAAGGACAAAACAAAGGTGTTGGAATTGATGAAATAAAATTATGCATGGTAACACCAGAAGGGTTTAACCATAATGATATAAACGGCGCTATTGACCGTATGGAAGACAAAGCGCATTATTTATATTATAGTAGCAGCTCAGGGCAAAAAAGATATTGGTTTGATACTACACCCAATATAAATATTCTAATTAATCAGGCAAAAGGAGATATAAAAAAAACAGACATCATCGCTGAAATCCTAAAACGAATTAAAGAAAAAACAAAATCAGCTCAATTTTTTAATATTTTGGTAGATCCATCAGAAGATATTCCTGAACAAATGAAACCAACTTTAGTTATTTTAAGTCCTAAATATTTAGCTAATCCAAATGAAATTAACGGGAATACCAAACGTATTATTGAAAAAATAGCCACTAAAAAAAGGAAATTCTGAGCGGATTTACCGAAATACTATGCTGTTTTTAATCTGCTCAGAAATGGGGCATGGTAAACTGCAGGATGACATCAGAAATTACTTGGCATGTCATAAAATCAGTCAGGAATACGCATCACAATTAACTAAAGAACAGAAAGCTGATATAAGCAGAAGAATAGACGATGCAGTCAAACAATCTGAAAATTCTTTAGTTGCGGCATACTCTATTTTGGCAAAATATTCTGTTAAAAAAGGTGTTGAACGATTGATTATCAAACAATTCAAAGACAGTTTAGACACGCAGATAAACAATGTAATTTTTTCAACATTAAAAGAAGACGAATGGCTTTTAGATTCACTTGGATTAAACACTTTAAAAACCAACAATCTTTTTCCGTCACCAGAGCGCTCTATAAAAGTCAAAGATATTTATGAGGCATTCCTGCGGTTTGATGATAAACCAATGATTACAGGACAAGAATCTGTTGCAAAAAGTATTTTAAAATATTGCTTCAATGGTGAATACTGCATTGCAACAGGCGAACCCGGCAATTTTACAAAGTTCTTTTTTAAAGAACAGGTTCCGTTTTTTGATGTGAACGATTTAACCTATTGGTTAGTGGACAAAACCCTTAAACCTCAGTCTGTAGAACCTTTAGCGAATTATAATAAAAAAACGGATGAACCGATTGGCATAAACGAAGCAGTTCAAAACATAAATTCTACTACAAAACCAGATATATGTGCGGCAAAGAGATTCAAATCAATAACTGTTTCAGGTAAAATTCCTTTGGAGCGTTATACAGAATTATTTAACTATTTTATTACTCCATTTGCCATGAATGGTAACAAGATTGACATTGAAGTAAAATTCAAAATTAAATCTATCGAAAGCAGCCCCATAGATGAAAGTAAACAGCAATACAAATCTGCAAAGGAAGCGGCAAAACAATTGAATCTAAATTTTGATGAGGAAGTTTAAATTGGCGAGTTACATTTGTCTCATCAGAGTTTAGGTATTTAAGCCTTCCTGATGTTGAATGGAAAATAATAGTCAACAAGCGTTTCGCTTTAATCTTTAATCCCGCAGCCAAATACTTTAATCTTGTAAAAAAATAACTGGCTCCACCAGTTTCCATATCATCCACTGGAGACATGCCGCCCCATGTAAATCCTCTCCGCAGCTTATCTGTTGTTTGCGCCATAATACCGTCCATTCGACAATACAGTTTCCACAACGCTAACCTCTGTAGAGCCATTGGTTGGGGAATGGCTTAAGGAATAGGTTTGAGCAAAATCAGGCCTTGATCTTCGTTTCGGCCATACGTTATTCGTGCCGTGCCAGAATTGTAGGGGCGAACCTTGTGTTCGCCCTCCAAAAGGGCGATGACAAGCATCGCCCCTACATTGTGGCCGAAACGAAGATCAATGCCCAAAATGGCCTTGATCCTCGTTTCGGCCACTATGTAACCAGAGCGTCCCGCTCTGGTGTATTATTCCAGACCGAGACGGTCTGGTTACATTCTTAGTGGCCGAAACGAAGATCAAGGCCTAAACATCTTTTCTTCAAATGTAGCGTCTTTTAAGTGGAATGCCCTTAAATTCTTCTTTTCAAATGACTTAAAATACGGTGGCATGAGTTTGAATTCACAACCCAATAGTTCCTTTCCATCGACATCCATCTCAGGCCAAAATAGAACATTATGATCTTCAATCATATCGATATCTATTCGTACAGCAAATCCATGGGTGTGTCCCACCTTTTACACAAATTGAATAGAATAGGGCATAATTTAGTTATCTACAAATTTTGCGGGTTTAATTATGCCAGTATTTTCAATAAATTAAAAATCGTGTCTGCAAATTTTGGAGATTTTTTTTATCCTTTGTGTAAAAGGTGGGACACACCCGCTTGATTTTACTGGATTCCCGCTTTCGCGGGAATGACGATCGCTATTTTTGTATAATAAGTCATTTCAATAGGTTATAAAAAAGTGCAAAAGTATAGATAAGAAAAAATATCAATTTTACGTCATGATTTTTGGCATCAATCCATGTGAAAGGGAGGATGAAACCTTCCTCCCCCTTATCGTTATGGTATTATAAATTTTGTTGTAAGAGTTGTACATTGGCACAAGTCTGAGTTTTGAATTCCTTTAACCGGGGCTTGGGCAGAACATTGATCATAGACATCAAGAGAGCAGCAATATATGGAAGTGCTTGAATCATCAACACTTCACCCCAGATAACAGCTCCCGGAGTGTCCTCTCCCTGAACCAGAATAACGCCAATTGCTACAGCTAAAAGTGTTACTGCTAAACAGGTTTCCTCAAATGAGGCTGCTAACGCTTTAACTAATGCAGGACTTTTTTCACATTTCGGTGTGCGGAAGAAAGGTTTACCAGAAGTGAAAAATCCATTTAAGATTGCCTTAGCTATTGTATGCGATAACGCAAGCCCGGAAATCGCTGCTGCAACTGTTTGTATCCGAGTAGTGCCTACCTGTGTACGATACAGATAAACTAACTTTGCAACTTTAAATACAAAGAGCGCCATTGGTGGAATCATAAATACTGCCAAAGGTGGATCCACATATCGAGGATAGATCATCATCAGGATTGACCACGCAATAGCTGCCAATGTATAAAATAAGTTCATACCATCTGCGATCCATGGAAACCATCCGGATAGAAAATGGTAACGTTGTCCCATAGAAAGTTTTGTCTCTTTTGTCGTAAACAGAGCTTTGCAATGACGTTTCAGAATTTGAACAGCACCGTAAGCCCATCGATAACGTTGTTGTTTAAAATTAATAAAGGTATCAGGAATAAGTCCTTTTCCGTAGCTCTTTTCAACATAAGCGCCTTCATACCCTTTTTCAAAAATACGCAGACCCAGTTCAGCGTCTTCAGTAATACACCATTCTGCCCATCCACCCACTTCACGTAATACAGAAGCCCTAATCATGGTCATCGTACCATGTTCAATGATTGCATTTCGGTCATTCCGTGTAACCATTCCGATATGGAAGAATCCCTGATATTCAGAGTAACACATGGATTTAAACGCATTTTCATTATTATCACGATAATCCTGAGGCGCTTGAACAAAGCCAATCTCAGGTCGTGAAAAATGTCCAACAAGGTCCTTTAACCATGAAGGCTCAACTATATAATCGCTATCAATAACAGCTACAATATCTGCATCCTCAGCCATATTGGCAATGGCAAAATTCAATGCGCCAGCTTTATATCCTTTGAGAGGATCAACATGGAAAAATCTGAATTTTTCACCTAAAATTCGGCAATAATCCTGTACTGGCTGCCATATAGCCGGGTCCTTGGTATTATTATCAATGAGAACAACTTCAAAATTATCATAATCCAGTTGTGACAATGCATTTAGAGTATCCTTGAGCATATCTGGAGGCTCATTATAAGCTGGTATATGAATCGACACTTTAGGATATTCGGTCAACGGAAATAGAGTTTTTACCGCTGGAGTAAATAGCCTTCGTCGATTTCTTACCCAAGAAGATTCTACCCACTCATGGGCTTCAGTTAGGAGTACTATACTGATACCGAGGTAACCCACTGCGAGAAAAATACCGATCAACATGGTCATCGGAGTCAGATACTGGTTAATGTAATCATAACCCGTCCACACCATACTGACGCCAATACTATTTGCTGTAATCGCTAAAAATACCTTTCCACGACCTGTTAATGTGGAACTATCAAATAACAGAATCAAAAAAGTCACAAAGGCGACAACAATTGAACATGCTGCTAATAATTTCCATTCGGGTACTCTAACAATCGGTTCGGTGAAAGTAAATTTTTGATTTCTATATACATCAAAAATTCCCCAATAAGCTCCAACCGATCCTTCTGAATCTGATTTCCAAGGCTGATCAAAAGCTTCCATCAGGTAATAATCATAATTTTTTTCGCGTGCATGTTCCAAAAAGCGTCTCAGAAACGTTGCTTCATTTGCTTCAGAAGCAATAGATTCTTTACGAGTTCGACCATTGCTTGGCCAGCCAACTTCAGCAATAAGAATGTGATGTTTAGGATATGCAGTTTGTAACAATTGATAACAGTTATCTACATGTCCGATCGCATTATTAAGTTCAATTCCTTCCCAGTATGGTAGAAAATGAGCAGCAATAAAATCAACATGACGGGTCAGTTCAGGGTAGTCAAGCCATATATTCCAAGTTTCAGCAGTACTGATAGGAATGTTTAATTCAGCTCTTGCCCGGTCAAGATAATTAATCAGCTCTTCTACACTCAAATCTTTTCTAAGAATGGTTTCATTTCCGATAATGACTTGTTTAATAGAATTCCGATGAGCTTTAACCACTTCAATCAGCTTATTGAATTCTACTTCGTTGGTAGCTTTATTACTAGTGAACCAAGCACCTAATGTTAGCGTCATGCCATGCTTTTTAATCAATTTGGGAACTTCTGCCAAACTGCCGCCCACACTATAACTTCTGATAGATTTGACTTGACCTGAGAGCAACGCAAGGTCTTGATCAATCTCAGTTACAGAAGGAAAAATATTATTCGCTGGATCGTTGCCCATGCGTAAGGGAGAAAATGACATTCCAACAACCTGAGATGGCCATGGTGGTTCAGTAGAAGGTCTGTTTGTGATCGCCCAAAAAGCAAAAGTAATTCCCGCAAAAGCTAAAGCCAAGATTAAATTTATGGTAAATTGTTTTGATTTCATTTTCTTTATCCCCCAAGTAACTACGTTCCCGGACTCTCCTAAATTGTTTTGTTAATAATTAAAGATAGAAACCGTTTGAATTGTATGATTTTGTTTTAAAACCACCTTGATTCTTCTGGAGTCATTCATGCTTGCATGTTTGATGCCAATTATATAAATTGCTGAAAAACCTTATTCCTTGTGCGTTTTCAGCTTTGTACCGGAGTTGTTACGATGAGAACTATAGCTTTGATTTTTTGACATACCAGCGTAAGCAGGAATCCAGAGTGCTTTATTCTACTGGATTCCAGATTACGCAGGAATAACGGTCTCTACATATTTATGAAAAAAAGTAAAATAGAGTTAGAGGAAGTTTATAGGCTTGGTGGAGGATCAAAGTCAGTTACGAAATTTGCACACTCGGTTACGAAATTTGCATTCGCCGATGAATTATTGTCTTTTGGCTCTATGGGCATCTGCCAGCAAAATTTGGATCCGAAAAGAACATCATAATTCAATACTTCTAAACCATTCAGGTATGAACTTAAGGTTTTTGCTTTAAATGAAGATAGGACACCATTCGCATCACACACAAAATCACGGTGTAGAACTGGCATATCATAAAGTCCTCTCATCAGATATTGAAAATGACCCATCTTTGGTATTCCCATCTGTTCTAGAATAATGGAGGGTAGATAAACAGTGCTAAATTGTTTTGGAATAGAGTTTAAATTCAATAAATCCTTAGAATTAGCCCATATCAACGCAGGAACTTTGGATATTTGGAGTAGAAATTCAGGCTTTTCCGGAAGCATGCCTAACTCTCCAAAAAGCTGGGCACTAAAAGCCGGCTGATGATCACCAAAGAAGACACAGATCACGGGTTCTTTACGAGTGCTTAAATATTTCACTAATCTATCCAATTGTCGATCTGCATCCTGTATTCCGGTTAGATAAGCCTCTATTTCACCCTTTAACCAGTCAGAAATAGTTGCAGAAATTTCTACGCTATTTTTCTTATAGCGATTTGTCCAAAAAGGCCCATGATTCTGCATAGAAATCGCATAAATCATATAAGGCCCATGTTGAGAGTCAATGACTTGGATAATTTTATCTACAAATTTTTCATCTGTTACAAAATCAAATTCACCGTATTTAGTAGTGGCACCTTCAAATTGCTCTAACGAAATAAATTCTTCAAAGCCTAAATAAGGATAGACTATATTTCTACTCCAGAACCAGTCAAAAAAAGGATGTATGGCAATCGTTTTGTATCCATTCTGTCGGAGAATCCATGGTAAGGATGGCGTTGGACTCCGTAAGTAATGGTCATAAGGAATAGATCCGGGAGGAAGAAATGCATTTGAAAGCCCAGTTAAAACCTCAAATTCTACCAAACTCGTAGCACCAGCAAAAGTTGGCGACACAACGGTAAAAGATGGGTTAGTAGAGGCTAATCGTTTAAAATTGGGCATGATCTCTACATTGGTTTTTATTGGCGCACCGCCAAGATCCCAAAAAGATTCACTCATCACAAAGACTACACTGACCGGTTGGTCTTTATATCCTTTATATCCTTCATATCCGCTTGTTTTTACATATGATTTTTGATTTGTGAGTACTTTCTCAACTAACCCATTACTATATCCTATGGGCTTTTTGATAAGTAGAGGAGAAATATTCATTGAAAAAGACAAGAGAAATCCATTGATATTATAATTGAGAAGTTGGTCCCAAAACATGTTTTGAATTTGTAATCGATACAGTAATGGTACAGATTGATAGTAAATAAGGCCAGAGCATGAAATAATGATTGCCATAATTGCACATCTGAATCTGACGGTTAGTTTTATGGTTGATTTCCAATAATAATAAATCATTAGTAATACCAGTACCAATGCGAAAACAAACATCCATCTCCATGCATAATCAGGCAGTAAGTTCTTTCCCAATGCAGTCAATTGATGAGCATAGAGTACATCCCAAGCAAAAAAAGGAGCATGCAAAATGAACAGTTTAATTGCGTTAATCGTCGCAAAAAAAATTAGGATTGTACAACCGATAATCAAGCCAAGCATGAATCGGCCGAATAAGGCTATAAAAAACAGCAATACCATAAA
>PDZT01000588.1 GCA_002753105.1 Deltaproteobacteria bacterium YD0425bin50
AATTTTTGTAGGTTTTTTTTTCTTTTTTTTATTCCAGAGATTGATTTGGGCAAGCCTTGTTACTATAGCGACACCGGGACAATCACCACAATTTAAAAGCCCGATAACCTCAGCATCCGTATTTTTATAACGACTAAATTCACCTTCTCTTCTATTAAATCCGACCATACAGCGTGAACATCCAATACACACATCATCCATTGATTTCTTACATCCTACAATTAAAATTTTTTCCATAGAGTCTCTCCTTGTAACTCATATTTAAAAGTAATCGGTGAATATTTTTCTTTAAATTTTATAACAGCAATTCGTATGCCATCTGTGATTACCTGATCTAACAACCTGTATTTTTTTAAATCGTGCATTATGCATTATTTTTTATGCTAAAGAGTGCATAGTGCATTTATCTATTTCATACATAATCCTCTGTTGTTGTTATTTATCTCTGAAATAATGGGGGGTACTCGGGGAAGAGATACTGGCATTACAGTTGCTAATATAGAAATACATGAAACTATCTATCCCCTATTGGCAAAACCGCATATCGCCTGTTTTTGATGTCTCAAACAGCTTATGTCTGATTGAGATCGACAGTGGTCGTGAAGTAAAGCGTGAAAATATTGTACTTACAAGACCTGATCCATTCGGGCGCGCTCAGGAGCTTTCAAATCTCGGAATAGACGTGCTCCTTTGCGGTGCTGTTTCGCAGGTGTTAGAGACAGCGCTTATTTGTTCAGGTATCCGTGTCATTAGTTTTATTTGTGGTGATATGGAGGAAGTCATTTGTGCTTTTTTACATGGCCAGATAAGCGACAAGCGTTTTTTAATGCCCGGATGCTGCGAGAAACATCACAGAAAATGTTCTCATAATATTAATCGGCAAAGAAAGCATGATAAAAATCATCATGCACACCGGGGGTAACAGGTAGGATAGCGTCTTAACTTCTAATGCTGCGTCCATCTGTTTCAGGAACATTGATCATAAAGGATTTGATTTTACGATATAATGTGCTTGGGTCAATTCCCAAATCTTTTGCAGCCTGCTTTCGGTTTCCCTTATTGCGTTTTAGTATTTCGGTAATCAGGTTCTAAATCGTGGATTTTATACTTATTGGGTTGAGCGTATCTACAGCGGACATTGTTTGGGGTCGTAGTTCAGGAGGAAGATGAGACAACTCAATCATCCCTCCGTTGCAAAGCACGAAAGCCTGTTCAATGATATTTTCCAACTCACGAATGTTTCCGGGGAAGTCATATTTCATAAGATGTGCCATAGCTTCAGCAGACATTCCCGCAATATCTTTGCCTTGCAATCGATTGAATTTGGATAAAAAGTGATCTATTAATAATGGAATATCCTCCCGACGCTGTTTTAATTCCGGTAGTATAAGATGGATAACGCGGATACGATAATAAAGATCATTCCTAAATTTTTCGGCTTGAATGAGTTTTGTTAACTCTTTGTTTGTTGCGACAACGACTCGGACATCTATCGGTATAGGATTGACAGATCCCAAAGGTTCTACGATGCGTTCTTGGAGTACCCGTAATAACCTTACTTGCAAAGCTGGAGAAATATCGCCGATTTCATCTAAAAAAATCGTCCCGCCATTAGCTAATATAAATCGTCCGGCTTTATCCCGTTTGGCATCGGTATAGGCGCCTGCTTTGTGCCCAAAGAGTTCGCTTTCCAGAAGCGTATCTGGAAGAGCGGCACAGTTCACAGCGACAAATCGTTTTTTTTTGCGTGGTGATAAATTATGAATTGCCCGCGCAAATAGCTCTTTTCCCGTACCACTTGGCCCTTCAATCAAAACCGTGCTGCTGCTTTCTGCAATCTGCGGCAATATCTTGAACAGATCCATCATTACAGAACTTCGGCCAACAATATCCTCAAATGTGTAGTGATTGTATAATTCCTTCTGTAATTCTTCAATCTGACTTAAATCCTGAAATGTTTCAACACCACCAATGACCTTGCCAGTTTTATCTTTTAAAATAGCGGTTGAGATACGAATAGGGATATGCAGACCATGATGATTGACGATGCGTGCAGTGGTATTCATGAAGGGTTTCCGTGTATTAAAGGTTTGCCTCAATGCACAGTTTTTCTCACAGATATCAGCATGAAACACATCATAACACGTTTTTCCAATGGCATTTTTTTTCAATACTCCTGTGATTCTCTCTGCTGCCCGATTAAACGTAGTAATCTTCCAATTTGTATCGACAGTAAAGACTCCCTCATTGATCGAATCAAGAATAACATCATGATCACTGCTTTCCAAACCATCAGACATGCTTTTTCCCTCGTCCATTACAAAACAAGTATGAATCATGCAATATGCAATTTTATCAAAAAAATTAAAATGGCATAATCCATTAAAGCTGTCAATGAAAGTTATGGATTTATTTATTGATTCTCGTTTCGGCCAGCGTCCAATTTGATCGTTCCCACGCTGGAGCGTGGGAACGATCGATGATTTTTATAACCTTTAGCTTTTTGGTTTTCCCAA
>PDZT01000589.1 GCA_002753105.1 Deltaproteobacteria bacterium YD0425bin50
TGACTGATAATTTCACTTAAATTGATGATTTTTTTTTGATTTTTTAATGGACGTGAAAGAAGTAAAAAATTTTTTACAAGATGCTCAAGCTGGTCTCTACCCCTCAGAATAATTTGAATTAAACGTGCATTGGTATCATCCAACAACAGGTTATTGCGAAGCATTTGGATAGACCCGCTAATTGATGCCAAAGGATTCCGAATTTCATGTGCAAGACCAGCAGCCATTTCACCAACCAAAGCAAGCTGTTTGCTTTTTTGAATTTCAAGTTCCATTTCACGAGTAGCCGTTAAATCCTGAAACATCAGCAGATATCCAATCATGCGATTCCGATTATCCATCAGTGGTGAAACCGAATACCCAATAACTCTTTTTTTTTGTTGGTTTTTAGAATAAATAACCATTTCCTCACGCATAGTTGCACGACTTAAGCTTCCATGAGTCGCTTTTTCTTTAATTATGGCATACAACCCTGAAAAAAAAACATCGACATGTTTATTTTCGACAATGGCAAATGGATATTCTGTAATCTCTTCTGCAGATCGATTAAATGATTTAATATAACCATATAAATCCATGGTTACAATTCCAGATGTTGCCGAATCAACAATACGCTTATGTAAAAGATCGAGTTGGGTAAATTCATTTTCCTTTTTTGATAACAATTCCCGAGTGCTCGCTTCTTGTTGAACAATAAAACTGACTAGAAGAGCTACAATATAAAAAGATACAATATGAATAAACATTCTTGCAAGTACATAACCTGCCGTAAAACGGTAGTCCCATTTCTCTAAATAGATCGGATGAATAACTTGATAGTATTCTAAATTCAGCAAAAAACCTAAAAAAAGTCCACATAGAGAGGCGATAATTAAACCGCCTCGCTTTGATAAAAACAAGGTGCTGTAAATGATCACGAGCGGATAAAAAATAGAATAAATACTCATGATGCCTCCTGTGGCATATACAAGCAGGCTGATCAAGGATATGTCACAAAAGACTTGAATATAAACATTGATATAGACTTGTTTGATTATTTTTCCAAGACCAACAAATACCAAAGACAGGATATAGCTTGAAACAATCACCGAGTAGAGAAAAGGTGAAATGGATGAAAGTGTTGGTGTTGTACCTGTAAGTTGTATAAATAAGGAGATGCCCAAAAGAAAAGAGGTAATAAACACGCGCACAAACAACAACCGGCGCAATCTGCCAGTCAATCGTTCATCTTGAACGTTATGATACTTCATAGTTGTTTTCCCTGATTGAATCAGGCTTGATGAATAATTTTACCAGAACGCATGGTGAGTATGGCTTTGCCTTGTACATTCCATCCTTCAAAGGGAGTATTTTTGCTTTTACTATATAAAGTCTCCGGTGTAACTTGAAACAGATATGATGGATCAATAATAGTTAAATCTGCAGAACGGTTTTTACACATACCATAAGGCAATCTGAGAATTTTTGCTGGATTTGTGCTCATCTTTTCAATAAGCATTTCAATAGAAAAAATTCCATCTCTAACCAGCTTTAACCCAAGCGGCAATGCGGTTTCTAAACCAATAATTCCATTGGCGGCTTTGTCAAATTCAACATTTTTTTCAGTTGTAGCATGAGGCGCATGATCCGTAGCAATTACATCAATTGTTCCATCAGCAAGCCCTTCAAGAATCGCCTGACGGTCTTTTTCGGTACGTAAAGGAGGGCTCATTTTCGCATGAGTGTTGTATTTTCCAACAGCCTCTTCCGTAAGAGTAAAATAATGCGGAGCCGTTTCAGCAGTGACCCGAATCCCGTTTTTTTTGGCTTCCCTGATTGCTCTTACCGATTCATAGGTACTGACATGCGCTATATGAAGCGGTGCACCTGTTAATTCAGATAAGGCAATATCCCGAATGACCATAATGCTTTCAGAAACATTGGGTATTCCTAAAAGGCCTAATCGTGTGGCCACTTTTCCTTCATTCATGACGCCACCGGATGAAAGGGTTAACTCTTCGCAGTGCGATATAATTGGCATATCAAGTATTTTTGCATACTCCATAGCCCTTCTCATTAATTGAGGAGAAGAGACCGGTTTTCCATCATCCGATAATGCGACAGCACCCGCTTGTTTTAATTCAGCATATTCACACATGCTTTGACCTTGTAAGCCAACACTAATCGCAGCAATAGGATAAGCATATGCAAATCCAGCTTCGATGGATTTGTTAATAATAAACTCAGTAACTTGTGAAGTGTCATTCACGGGTTTTGTATTAGGCATTGCACAAACAGCCGTAAATCCGCCAGAAGCTGCTGCACGACACCCTGTTGCAATGGTTTCTTTATACTCGTAACCGGGTTCCCGTAAATGGACATGCATATCTATTAATCCGGGTGCAACAAGTTTATTTGTCGCATCAATCCATTGGTCAATGTGTAATTTTTTATCATTGAAAATAACACAGCCAGCATCTTCGTGATATTGATTTGGATCTATGATTCCTAAAATGTTTTCCCC
>PDZT01000103.1 GCA_002753105.1 Deltaproteobacteria bacterium YD0425bin50
TAATCTCAATCTCTTCACCTATGATGGAAGAAAGGAACATATTGGCGATGCTGATGTCTTCCATTAAATACTTAAACACGGAATCGTATATTGGATTGGCTATCTGCATGGGAGACCTCCATAGTCGTGTGTAAAAAATCTTTTTATTAAAAAACCTATAGTTTTGCATTTTTTGTCATTCCTGCGTAGGCAAGAATCCAGAATGGTGATTTTACTGGATTCCCGATTTCGCGGGAATGACGATTGCTATTTTTGTAGGCATTGGCCTTGATGTTCGTTTCGGCCACAATGTAGGGGCGATGCTTGTTATCGCCTTTTTGGAGGGCGAACACAAGGTTCGCCCCTACAATTCTGTCACGGAAACGAATAATGTCTGGCCGAAACAATGATTAAGGCTAGTCAACACGACAACGGGATGAATACTTTTCAAGGTCTTTAAAATAATTCATTTCAGAAATGCGCTGCATATCTTTTTGAAAACGGCCTTCCCATCCAATATTTTTTACCCGCTGATTATAAATCAGTTTTAACAATGGTCTGAACGCATATATCCAAATAGATGTCCATAATACGCCCTGCTTTCTCACACGTTCCGGAGGGTCCCACCACCCCAAAACATGTTGACGATGATACCAGAACTGGTATTGTAATTGTTCAGTGCTTAAATACTGCGTTTTCACATTTGCAAACAATCCATTATAGCGTTTATAATCATCCATATTGGTGATCAAGCCCTGTTCCATTAACTGCTTTCTGAGTTCTGTTTTGGGGTAAGGCGTGAGTATTTGACAATACGCAGTATCTGAATCAATGAGTTTTATAAGTTCATAGTTTTGTTTGATGTTGGATTCATCATCATCAGGAAAACCAAAAATAAGCCCTGTCATCACCATAATTCCATATTTATGGCAATTTTCAAGCGCCTGTTTCGCTGTATTTGAAATTTCAGCTTTTTTCACAATTTCCAAATTTTTTCTGGACGCGTTTTCTATACCTAAAAAGACAGACTTAAATCCAGCCTGTGCCATTTTTTTAACCATTTCTTCATTTTTAGCCATTGAAATGCAATCTGCCTGCACTACCAAATTGAGATTTCGATACTTTCTGTGGATAATTGCATCGCATAATTCAATGACCCGCTTGGGATTCAGTACAATATTATCATCCACAAAAAATACCCAGCGGGTATGCTTTTTGTAGTAAATATCATCAAGATCAGCCAGAACCCGTTCAATCGGAAAGACTCTAAATGACCGCCCATACATATGCTGAATACTGCAATAACTGCATGAACGCGTACAGCCTCGTGAAGTTTCCATGACTTCAATTTTGAAATTCATGACATGATATCCCCACGTTAATCTCCGATGATCGCGGATAGGCAGTTTTAACTTGGATAAGTCCAATGCTGGCCCATGGTCATTATGAATAAATTGATTCCCTTTTTTATAGGATAGAGATGGAATTTCAGAGAACTGATCTGTTCCAGCAAGCGCATTTACCAAGCGCCTACAGGATTCTTCGCCTTCTCCCCGGATAATAAAATCAATCCATTCAGCTTCAGGGGATTGTGAGATTTCTTCATACATTAACGTAGCATGATAGCCTCCAATGACAACCTTAATGTTTGGCAACAGATGTTTAATGAATTTTATTAATTTAACACATGTATCGTATTGCCATGTCATGGCAGATAACCCAACGATATCTGGCCTGATTTTCATCAGTTGTTTCGTCAAATACTGAACGATCTTATTTCGTTTTCGGATAAGATCAATAATATACACCTCATGTTCTACATCAATATTCCCACCAATACTTGCAATTCCATGATTCGGCATATGTACTGCCATTTCATGAATGACAATTGGAGTTACATCCGGCATTGACATTAATAAGACTTTCATTTTCTTTTCTTCCTAATAAAGCGTGAATCATTAAAGTTAATTCTGAGATAGAAACCTGATCATATTGGTCAGGGTATAGCGTATCTATCCGTTTCACAACAATATGATTAGATATCCCTGTATTAAACAAAAATTTCCCGGGACGAAATAAGTGATCTGTATTCGCAATCCATACCACCTGAATCGGAGCACGACAGCGTTTTGCAATCTTAAAAGCTCCCGGATTCAATATATTGATATTTCCATCTTTGCTTCGGGTGCCTTCAGGAAAAATAAACAGATTGCCTCCTGAAGACAAATAGTCTGACATTGTTTCCATATTTTTAATCATGATCTGAGAATGCTTTCCATACGCATCTGACGGAACATACCCAAACCATGCTAACATGTTTCCGAAGATGGGGATATTGAAAAATTTTGATTTTACAATGGTTTTTTGTTTTTTTAGCAACGATATAAAAAGAAGCGGATCAAGATACGAAAGGTGATTAGACACAATAACGGATGATGAAATATGTCGAACTTGCTCATCGATATGCCATTGATGCGAAGGACTCAGCACACGGATAATCCAAAAAAAAATTCTGCAAAAATAATTGTTGAGATGTTGAAATGTTATTTCCCGGTGTTTGGAAAAAAAATAGGCCAGAACATAAAATGGAGAGAAAAACACAACAAAACCCAGAGTAAAATAGAGCCAAATAATCAATGTTACGATTAGATCACGCATGAACTGGCAGTAATTTATTACTTTTGGGAACATGAAATTAGGCATATATAAATTTTTGATTTTCGATTGTCGATTTTCGATTGTCGATTTTATTTATTGATGTTTTTTGAAAATAAGACATGTATTCACACCGCCAAATGCAAAATTTTGAACAGATGAAATGCGAATGTCTTTTTCCATAACTTGGGTTGCATGCTGGATCATAGCACATCGTTCATCGATTTTGTCTAAGTTTAACGTTTTCGGAATAAATCCTTTTTCCATCATGTAAAGCTGAATAATGGTTTCAATCGCACCACATGAACCCATCGTATGTCCAGTATAACTTTTTAAACCGACCACTACTGGATGATTGCCATAGACCCGATCAATGGCTTGAGCTTCAATCACATCGCCGATTTTTGTTGAAGTTGCATGTGCGCTTATACAATCCACTGCATCGGGAGAAATTTTTGCGTTTTCAAGTCCCAGCCGCATGGTTTCACTAATGCCATCCAAACTTGGCAAAATCAAATCACCGCCATTATTGTTACATGAAAAACCGATTATTTCAGCAAGAATAGTCGCGCCTCTTTTTTTAGCCATTGTATAGTCTTCAAGCAGAATTGCGCCTGCACCTTCACCCACAACAAGACCATCTCGTTGAACATCAAATGGCCTCGGCGTTAAATGAGGCGTTTGATTATACCGTGTTGAACATGCAAGTAAATTATCAAATACCGCAACCGTAGTAGTATCATATTCATCAGCACCGCCACATAACATGGCATCCTGCAATCCATATTTAACCATTTCATATCCAAACCCAATGGACTGACTGCTCGTTGTACATGCTGTTGAGGAAGAAATAACACGCCCTTTAATGCTAAACATTTTCGTAATATTTGCAGCAGTGGTATGAACCATCGATTTTAAATAATCTACTGCACCAATGCTTGAAAGTTTGGCATTGGATTCACTAAAAAAACATCGATATATTTCCCGCTGGCTGGTTGGACTTCCATGAGTTGAACCAAATGCAACACCTAATTTACCAGATGAGATAAAATCCTGAGTTAAGCCTGAATTCTCCAAGACTTCTTTAGCCACTTGGCAGGCATAATAAGATACTGGCCCCATAGTTTTTTTAAACTGTCGTTTAAAATCATACTCAATTGGGTAATCCACAGTCCCAAAAACCCGGGAATGCATATGTTGAGTTAATAAACCATCATCCCGTAAAGGTTTAACTCCAGACACGCCATTGATGAGATGGTGAATTATCTCATCCTTAGTTCGACCTATTGGCGTTATTGCAGCACATGAAGTAATGACGACT
Source organism: Deltaproteobacteria bacterium YD0425bin50 (assembly GCA_002753105.1). Lineage (GTDB taxonomy): Bacteria > Desulfobacterota > Desulfobacteria > Desulfobacterales > YD0425bin50 > YD0425bin50. The sequence continues at coordinate 3,956 of PDZT01000103.1, forward strand.
CGTCGTTCCATAATAATTCCTTAATATATGCCACATTCAAATATTAATTAACCCGAATGCTTCTTGCTTCAAACAGCGATTCAACATACATAATAATCTGATTAATCGTTCGGATTCCCATGGCCTGATCTTTTTCCTCTAAGTTTAACTCTGAACCGACTAACCGTTCAATTTCTCGTATTAATTCAATCGCATCAATACTGTCAAACTGATACATTTCTCTTAAATTGTCATCCAAACCCGGATTATCAATTTCAAATATCTCTTTAAACATATTTAAAATTGCTGATTTAATTTCTTCCCTCGTCATTACTGAGTATATCTCCTTTCGTTACGATTTTTTTCCCGAGAAACGGTTTGAAATGATACCACTCAAACGGATGCTGCAACAGCATTTGTTTTAAATAATCTGCATATTGCTGGGCGCTTTTTCGAATAATATCTGCTCTTGCTTTTCTATTCAATACCCTTAAATGAATGGGTTTTGTGAGAATGAACTGATAGAAGTGATTCCCTTTTTTAAACGTAAAAAAAAGAAATAAGGGTGATCCAGATAATAACGCTAAAATATAAGGTGTTTGAGGTAAAACGACTTCATGACCTAAAAATTCAACGCAAATTGTTCGTTGGTCTTCATGCCATACCATATCACCTGTTAACGAAACTATTCCACCTGATTTTAAAACATGAAGACCATCTATAATATTGAATGGCGAACTATCATTCGGATCAATATCCACAATCTGAATGTTGCTTTGAATTAAATCAAGTTTCTGAATCTGTTCTATTTGTTCATGGTGTTGTTTTCCCATATAGAGCAGCATAGGAATGGTTTTGTCTTTTAATAAGCTATGATTTAATAATTGTGCGGCAACTTCCCAATTACCCAAATGAGACATTAAGATGATGGCGCCTGTTTTATCTATCAATGCGTCTTCCAACGCTTTCTTTCCCTGAGATGTGTAACGGATATGTCGCATAATTAAAAAACGATCTAAAAATACAGAGGTAAAATGTTGATATTGTTTCCATGTGCACCAAAGATAAAACCAGTCTGATCGTTTTGGAAATACTGATCGATAGAAATGAACGCTCACAGACACCCGATACGGAAATAAAAAAAAATATCCTGCAGCAATAAGTTTTGAAAATAGTATAAAAAAAACAATACTCCAGCGTTGGGAAATGAATACAAGAAATTGATAAAAAAGAGCTTGCATTATAATCTAAAAACCTTCATCTGAACATTCGCTGGATAATTAAATCATAAAAGGTCTGTGAATTTCTTATAAAATCCATCAATGGACGGAAATGGGATATCCGTTGTTCTGGATAATTTACCCGAACCGGGATTTCAATAACTGGGATATGTTGTCTATTGGCTTTCACTAAAACTTCAACCTCAAATTGATATCGTTTCGCTTGTACTTCAAGGTGTATTGCTTCTGGAATTGGGTAAATCCGAAACCCGCTTTGAGAATCACTCAATTTAGGTCCTCCGGAAACCCAGACCCAAAAATTTGAAAATTTTCGACCAAATCTGCTTGTCCACGGCACATGAGATGGCATCACTCGCATCCCAATCATAATTGGTCTCTTGTTTTCAGGAATGGATTGGACTAATCTGACCACATCTTCAACACTATGTTGTCCATCAGAATCAATGGTAATCACCCAATCAGCAAACTCAACAGCTTTTGCAAAACCTGTGGTAAATGCAGCGCCTTTTCCCTGATTTAAAGAATGGCGTATAAGATGGATCGTGTTGATATGCTTGAGCTTTTCATAAGTATCATCAGTTGATCCATCATCAACGACAATTACAGGGTAATTCAATTTTAAAGCTTCTGTCACAACGTTAACCACTTGTCCACCATGATTATACGTTGGTATGAGAATAGCGAATTGATGTTTATTCATAGTGAATGATAATTTAAACCAGAATTTTTTCAATACATTTCAATAACATATGATGCCAATCTCCTGTTGCTTCTAATTTTCCAATATTAGCAAAATGACCGGCAATTGTTCTATCTAAAAAAACAACGTCTTTTGGAAATGTAAGCGTCATCAGTTCCTGAAAATATTTTTGTCCCAGATCAATAAGACGCTCATAAATCCATTGATCATTTCCAAATCGATATGGCGGATATTCTCTAAAGGGTTCACTAAATACATCAGCATATTCAGCAATCATGGACACAGGTAAAAGATCGCCATTTATTTTATGCACTTCAATAGCTTTAAGTAATGCTGGTATTGAATCGTAGTTCTTTAATAATACTGCTTTGGCAAGTCTTGCGTAACCGATTGCAAGTTTTTCAGGTATGGTTTTCATACATCCAAAATCATAAATTATAATTCGACCATCTGTACAAAAAGAAAAATTTGCTAAATTGGGATCAACATGTAAAAATCGGGATATAAAAAAATCATTCATTAAATTATTCACAATGTGCTGTGCCCATTGATCTCTAAGAGATTGCGGGTAATCCTCTGAGCAGGCTTCTTCTGCAGACAATCCTTCAGTAAATATCATACACAGGATATGACGACTAGACAAATTTAGAATAACATCTGGAATAACCACATCTGGATTATTACGATACATCAATTTCATTCGCACCATATTTTCAGCTTCTTTTAAATAATCCAATTCTTCAGTCAATCTATCGTTTAATTCTTCCCATACGGTTTCAGTATCCATTTGCGTGAGCATAGAAAAAATCATTTTTAATAGGCCTTTTAAGTTTCGCATATCTGCTGCAATGACTTTATCGATACCCGGATACTGAACTTTAAAAACGACTTGAGTACCATCTCGAAGTTCTGCTCTGTGAACCTGACCTATTGAAGCTGCTGCATAAGCATTATCTTCAATACGGAAGATTTGTTGAAACCTATCTCCAAGCTCAGTTTTCATCATGTCTAAAATATCATCAAAAGGAACTGAAGGCGCTTTTTGCTGTAAAGACCGCAAAATGGATGTTACTTCTGGAGGTAAAAACCGTTCATGTAGGCTTATCATTTGTCCTATTTTCATAGGAACTCCCTTTAAACTACCAAGGGTATTTGCAATTCGAGTCGCATTTTTTGTAAGATTTAACGAGCGATGCATGTCTTTCAATTCAATGGAACGAAATGCGTTGGTGATTGTATTTGTTGCCATAGAAATGCCGACACGGCTTACAAGACCACCAAGTTTTACCATACGTGTAAAGGCAGATGTAGTTAATTCTTTTTTAGCCATACGTTACATCACTCCAATGCAAATTTTTACAGAAAAAAAACAGATAGTAGAAGAGTTAATCCAGATATAAAAATAACACCTAAAGACGCTATCACCGCAAAAACTACAACCATTAAATATAAGGGGTAGGTAAGTTTAAGAATATCCCCAGACACAGAAATCATATCCTGTATAGAAAAAATCAATCCTTTGAGTTCATACAGATATTTCACGATGTTCCATACTCGAAATGATGATTGCTTTTGCGTCTTTTGTTCTTGAGAATTTGTTTTCATCTTTTCGTTGATAGATTCTTTAGACGTTTTCGCAGCTTCTGTAACTTCCGTCAACATAGTTGGTAATTCAAGAATATTGCAAAGTGTTCCATAAAGATCGTAAAGGATTAACAATGGAATAGCTGAGATAAATGTAATACCAACAGATATCCATAACGATATGTTGACTATCCAAAAACAAAATACAAATACCCATAAGTTTGTTATGAATAAAAAGAAAACAAAAGAATGAAGATATTGAGCTATAGGTTGTGTAATAGAAACAATCTGTTGGATGCGTTCATTATTCATGGTTTTCCCTAAATAGTTCATTTTTGATCTCTCTATTATAAAGTTAAACTTCATGTTTTATATTGCAAACACAGTTTATTATACAATATATAAATTTTTTATTTTTTTGTTCTAATTTTGATGATTCTAATATTTGAAAATTTGAAAGACATATGTTTGTATGAATAGTGAAACAAAAATAAAAATAAAAGCGAGCAAATTAACGCATACCTATATGTTAGGTACAAATACGATTACATCCATAAATCAAATTGATTTTGATATTCAAGAAGATTCTTTGGTAGTCGTAAAAGGTCATCCCGGGTCTGGAAAAACCACTTTACTTGCTTTAATTGCAGGAATTGAACGTCCAACTAGTGGAAAATTAATTGTAAATTCCTATAATTTAACAGATATTAACCAGAATGATATGCTTAAGTATCGACGTAAAATTATAGGTTCTGTGTTTCAATCATTTAATTTAATCCAATCACTCCCTGTACTTGAGAACGTATCTCTTCCCGCACTCTTAAATGGCGAAACAAAACAAAATGCTCATCATAAAGCAAAAGAAGTGTTACATTGGCTTAATCTGAATAATTGTATAGATTCATATCCCTCCACTTTACAACCTATAGACATACAACGTGTTCTGATTGCCCGTTCTCTTATCAATAATCCAGAAATTATTGTCATTGATAATCCAACATACCGATTGGATAGCAATCAAGGACAAATAGTGATAGAATTTATCACGACTATTTATGAACAATTATCTCGTACTATCATTATTACAACGCATACTGAATGGGTGGATCAATTTGCAACCCAAGTCATTTTTCTTAAAGATGGAAAAATTGAAAAGCAAATTGAAAAACCGATTGAAGAAAAAGAAGAAGAAGAAGAACCGATATGCATAACTTAATTATTCTCTGTAATGTATTTTATAGTTATCATCTCCGCTATATTCAACAACACATCAAAAAAACAATACTTATTGTCTTACTTATTGCTTTATCCTCAGCAACATTTTTAAGCGTTCGGATTTCATTAACTGAATATATGATAAGTAATTATCTATCCTTATTTTCTTTAATTGGTATTTTGATATCCGTTATTCCCATATCCTACTTTATAACTACACAAATTGTACTAGAAAATCATACAATATCTATATTAAAATCAATGGGAGCAAGTTATATTTTTACAGGTTTTTTAATTGAAGCTGCAATATTCGGTATAATAGGGTGGTGTATGTCACTCGTACTCATGAAGATATGTTTTCCTTTACTATATAATATACTTCAATCTATTAATTTATATCCTATAGAAATTAACCTGTACACAACTGATCTAACTCCTAAAAAGTTAAGTATATCTTTTGCGCTCATTTTTTGCTTATCTATAGGTATTTCCATAAAATCAGCAATACAAGTATTTAGAATTCCACCTAAAGATATAATTTTTATTCGCTATATTCGTCCATGGGTTGAATTTTACATCAAGAATCGTTTAAAAATTGGCATTGTTTGTTTAGGAATTTCTTTTATACTTCTTCGTATTAACCATAAGGTTCCATTACTTAATTATAGTATTGCCATTGTATTTTTGTTTATTTCATTTTTACTTTTTTTGCCTTGGGTATTTTCAAAGATAAGCCTACTGTTATCCTTATTATTAAGACAATTTTCAACTATTACTACATATCTTGCTGTTCGTAATATCTGGTATGATTGTACACGATCCTTTTATTTTCTGGGTTCATTTATAGCACTTATAGGAATTTTTACGTGTAGTTTTATTAAGTTGTATAGTTTCCAACAGTATATTCATATTATATTTTACCTACCAATATCGATCTTTGGTATAATAATGGTAATTGTTTTATGTTTTGGTATAACTGAATGGTATAAAATCTATTGTAAAGACGATCAATTATTAGAAATAATTTGTATTATTGGCGCAGATGTAGATCATATTAAGTATTTTGTCTTTATTCAATTATGTTTACTATTTTGTGTTGTTAATTTTTTAGGATGGACGCTGGGATGTTTCTTTTCTTATGTGATTAGTTTATTAATTTAAATAAATTAATTAATAAAATAATAAACATAAGCTATGTTGAAATATATAATAACTATTTAACTTATTAGAATTAAAAGAAATAAACGTAATTTTTATAGTATTTGATTATCAATATCGTGTATAAATGTTTAAAGAAATGGACATTAAAAAAAATTGTGTTGAAAAGTTAAAAGTTATGTACATTGTATTGTTATCCTTTGAAAGAGTTATATGACTTCTCCGAAGCATTTATTAAACACATCGAATATCAGAGCAAAAAAAAAATTAGGTCAACATTTTTTAACTGATCAGAGCATTATTGAAAAAATGCTTTCAGGTTTAGGTCTTTCAAAACATCATACTGTTCTTGAAATTGGACCGGGTTTAGGCGCATTAACCATACCACTATGTCGTGTTGCAAATAAAGTATATGCAATTGAAAAAGATAAACAGGTTATACCGCTGTTACAAACCCAATTGGATATTCACCATATTAATAATATTGAAATCATTGAACAGAATTTTCTAAATATAAATATAGCTGACTTTGTAGAGAATACTGAAAAAATTGTTGTGATAGGCAATCTACCTTATTATTTGGCATCACAGATTCTTATAAAAATTGTAGAATCGAGAGATTGTATCCATAGTGCAATGGTGATGATTCAAAAAGAAATGGCTGAACGGATATTAGCCAACCCAAATACAAAAGACTATTGTAGATTATCTGTTTTTATTCAATATTATTCTAAGATAAGTCATATCATTCGAGTGCCTTCAATAAAATTTTTTCCTAAACCCAAAATTGATTCTGATGTTATTCTTTTGACTTTTTATGAGGAAATAAAATATAAAGCGCTAAATGAACATGTATTGTTTCAATTAGTTAAAGCTGCATTTGGCACAAGAAGAAAAACACTTAAAAATGCATTGCGCATCAGTGAACTTGAAATTAGTGATGAACAAATTAATGAAATGTTTACCCTCGGCGATATTGATCCCTTACGGAGAGCTGAATCATTATCTATTGATGAGTTTGTCAGGTTAAGTAATATCATGTGTCAACTAACGTCATGTTTTTGAAATGAATAGAACGACTTAATTCGTAGAAAATAATTTAATAGATGAAAGGGTAATAAAACTAAAATGATAGTGGGTGTTTCTGACATGAAGGTCAGTAACAATATTGATGAAACAATCGTTACCTACTCTTTAGGTTCTTGTATAGGTGTAGTTATATATGATCCTGTTGTAAAAGTCGGCGGTATTTTGCATTACATGCTTCCAGAATCTGTTTTGGATAAAGCAAAGGCTGAAGCTAATCCCTATATGTTCGCTGATACAGGAATTCCGTCATTATTTAAAGCATCATATGAATTAGGTGCAAAAAAGCAACGGATGAAAGTGGTTGTTGCAGGCGGAGCACAAATAATGGATCAAAAAGGGTTTTTCAATATTGGAAAAAGAAATTACATGGCCTTAAGAAAAATTTTTTTTAAAAATAATGTGCTGATTAACTATGAAGATGTGGGAGGTAATGTTAATCGGACAGTACGTTTAAAAATAAGTACTGGAGATGTGTATATTAAAATATCAAGTCAAGAGGAGAAAATCGTATGACTGCTATTCATGAATTATTAAAGGCTATAGACAATCTTAAGCCTATGCCTGCAATCATGAATCAGATTATGACGGTAATGGAAAATCCTCGTTCGTCTATGCAAGAGATTGCAGAAGTGATTCAATTAGATCCAATTATTACAGCAACTATTTTAAAAAT
>PDZT01000104.1 GCA_002753105.1 Deltaproteobacteria bacterium YD0425bin50
GTATGCACACACCTTGATGCCTAATCTCGTTCGCACCACGATAACTGATATGTCAAAATTAAACGTATTAAAAAGTCAAGAAATAACCGTATTGGATTATCGGGAACATGGAGAATCTGTAATTGAAATTATTCATCCATTACAAATCAGCACAACTCCTTGGGGAATCGTTCAATTTGTATTTACTTTGAAACAACTTGATTCAGAAATCGAAAATTCAAAAAAACAAATCGCCCAAAATATTCGATTCATGGTGATGAATTCTCTTTTTACTGCTCTCTGTTTTATGGGCGCATGCTTTTTGCTAGTCTATTTATTGTCAACTCGTTTCTCAAGACCATTGATTCAACTGACAGATTCAGCCATACAGCTCTCAAAAGGCAATTTCTCTGTTTCTAATTCCATCCAAATCAAATCACATGATGAGGTGGGTATTCTTGCACAAGCGTTTATACAAATGAGCGAAGACCTGAAACAATCCTATGATAAACTAGAAGAATACAGTAAAACACTTGAACAAAAAGTCGTCAGCCGCACCAAAGAACTCGAATCTAAAAATGACATATTGATCCACGTAAACCAAAAATTAGAATTTACCCTAAAAGAACTTAAAGAAAGCCAAGAACAATTGATCCATTCTGAAAAAATGGCAGCTTTAGGTCAGTTAATTGCAGGAATTGCACATGAAATAAATACACCTTTGGGTGTCATCCGAGGTGCGAGTTCGAATATATCCAGAGCATTGAATGAAACCTTAATTCACATACCTGAAATATTAAAAACCCTTTCTGTAAATGAAAACGAAACGTATCTGAATATGTTGTATCGATGTATTCAGGAAAAACAACAGATATCTACAAAAGATGCCCGAAAAATTCGACGTCAATTGACACAACAACTCCAAGATGATCATTTTGAAAACCCCGATAGCATTGCAGATACTCTTGTTGATATGGGATTCTATGATGCCATCGAAGCTATTATTCCATTATTAAGGCATGTTCAGTCCAAAAAATATTAGAAAGTGCCTATTATGTTTTCAGGAATTGGAGTGGATAGCAGAAATATTCATCTGGCTGTTGAACGTGCATCCAAAATCGTATTTGCATTAAAAAAATATGCCCATCATGATCGTACTGGAGAAAAAGTGCTAACCGATTTAATTGATAGCCTTGAAATGGTACTCACGTTATTTCATAATCATATTAAGCAAGGAGTAGAAGTGGTTAAAAATTTTAAAACTATTCCCAAAATTATGTGCTATCGTGATGAGTTGAATCAAGTCTGGACGAATTTAATTCAAAATGCGCTACAAGCAATTAAAAATAAAGGTATCTTACAGATCGATATTGAAGGAATAGAAAATAATATTGTCATTCGAATTATCGATAATGGCCCCGGCATCCCAGAAGAAATTAAATCCCGTATTTTTGAAGCTTTTTTTACCACAAAAATTTCTGGTGAAGGCTGTGGTTTAGGTTTAGATATTAGCAAAAAAATAATTGAGAAACATCTTGGTACAATTGAATTTGAAAGTATCCCGGGAAAAACCACATTTCAGGTTCAACTCCCCATAATTCAATCCTCAGAAGAACTGGTAAATAACAATGTTTAAAGGAACAATACTTTTTGTTGATGATGAAAAAAGCGTTTTGGAAACACTAAAAAAACAAGTCAAAAATTATTTTGGCAATGACTATCTATATGAAATCGCAGAAAGTGCTCAGGAGGCATGGGATGTCATCGACGAAATGATTGAAGATGGTCAAAAAATATGCATGATTGTATCGGATTGGTTAATGCCGAATGTAAAAGGGGATGAGTTTTTAATAAATGTCCATCAGAAATACCCGGAAATTTTTAAAGTTATCTTAACTGGACAAGCAGATGAAGAAAGCATTGAGCATTTAAACATCACCGTAAATCTTCATCGGTATTTACGAAAACCATGGGACGAAAAGGATTTGATTGAAGCTATTCAATCAGCAATTGGTGATTTATATGCGCCCTGTAATTCTGTGCATTGATGATGAAGAATCTGTAATAATTACCATAAAAAAGCAACTGAAGTTTCATTTAAAAGATGAATACACCATTGAAGTTGCTGAAAGCGGTGAAGAAGCATTAGAATTATTGAAAGAACTTTATGATAAATCCATAGACGTTCCATTGGTTATTTGTGATCAAATTATGCCCGGCTTAAAAGGTGACGAGGTTCTTGAAAAAGTACACATATTACTTCCAAATACCTTAACTATATTGTTAACTGGACAAGCAAGTGTTGATGATTTAGGAAAAGCGGTAAATAAAGCAAACCTGTATCGTTATATGAGTAAACCTTGGGAAGAAATTGATTTAAGTCTAACGGTAAAAGAGGCCATAAAAAGTTATTATCAGGAAAAAAATTTAAAAAAAAAACACCATGAATTAGAAAATCTCAATGAAGAATTAAAACGTAAAGTGGAAACTTTTTATAAATTTGTTCCAGTTCAATTTTTGGAAATATTAAATCGTGAAAAAAATTTTGAACAAATTGAACTCGGGTTATATGCGGAATGTCATTTAACTGTTTTGTTTGCAGATATTCGATCCTTTACTAACCTCTCAGAGAATCTCAAGCCTCATGAAGTATTTCGGTTTCTGAATGCCTACTTAGCTCAGATGGGCCCACTAATCCGTAAACATTCTGGTTTTATTGATAAATATATTGGAGACTCCATTATGGGGTTGTTTGAAAACCCAGATTCTGCGATGGCGTCAGGCATAGATATGATCAATCATCTGACAGAATACAATGAAGGCAGAAAACGGGCTGGATATGAACCTATTCGAATCGGTATCGGAATAAATACAGGTGATGTGACGCTTGGAACGATTGGAGAAAGTCATCGATTTGAAACAACCGTTATTGGCGATGTAGTTAATGTAGCCTCTCGAATAGAAAGTCTAAACAAACGGTATGACACCTGTTTTTTAATCAGTGAAGCCACGTATGAAAGCCTTAAAACAAAAGAAAAATATCATATTCGCTTTATTGACCGATTAAAAGTCAAAGGTAAATTATTTCTCATTAGTGTTTATGAAGTATTTGATGGTGATCCGCCTAAGGTTCGGGAAGGCAAACAAGCTACATTGAAAATGTTTAAAAATGCCATGCGGCTGTACCAACAAAAGGCATTTCGACAAGCCAAAGTTCAGTTCGAAGCCTGTTTTAATCTCAATCCCGGTGATAGTGTTGCTCAAGTCTATATTGAACGCTGCCGGCACCATTTATTTACTTCTGAGCAATGGTTTGAATCCGAATAATATGAATGTATAGGGGGAATGATGAAAGAAATGATGGATTATTTGATTGGTGAAGCTGAAGCGTGGGTTGTTCATGAGCATAATCATTTATGGGATACAGGAAAACCACTAGCCCAAAATGATATCATACCACTTGAAAAATTTTTTAATAGCAATACACTTGATCAGGTTCGGATCGTATATGTAGATCAGATTGAAAATCCTCCTTTTATAAAGGGCTTGCTCGACAAAGGAATTACACTATCGTTAAATTTTAATCAGGTTACAGCGATCACGTTTATCAATACGGTAGTGATTGCATCGCCAAAACTCAAACAGGAAATTTGGCTGCCGTTGTTATTTCATGAATGCGTTCATGTCGTACAATACCAACTTCTTGGTACAAGACGTTTTATGGAGCTGTATATTTATGGATGGTTAAGCCAAGGAATGGATTATTATAAAATTCCCTTAGAAGTCGATGCAGCCAATTTACACAAAAGATTTGAAGCGCATCCAGACAATTTTTTTTCTGCAGAAAGAGAAGTCATGGAACAATTAAAAAATCATACCTATGCGTAATGAAAGTTCGATATCCTTTTCTCAGAGACAGCACGTTTTGTATTTTATTTACGTAATCGTTTGGTAAAAGGGTTATTTTTTCTTTCATAATCTACCGTTGAATAAGGGAATTCTCCATAATCATGGCCGGGCCAAATAATTGTTTTATCGGGTAATGTATAAATACGCGATTGTATTGATGATAATAAAAGAGATTCAGAGCTGCCATATAAATCTGTTCTGCCTACATTACCAACAAATAAGCTATCTCCTGTAAAAAGATTCCCTTCAACATATATACAAATACCGCCAGTCGTATGCCCCGGTGTATGGATAATATGAATTTTTGTTCGCCCAATAAAAATATCATCATTATCCTGAAGTAAGACATCAGGTCTTGGAGATAGTTTACCACCAAATGCTTTAGTTAATAAAATGGTTGAAAAATGAAATAAACCATCTACATCAAATTCATGAATCAGAAGTTTTGCTCTTGTTTTCGCGATAATTGCATGATTACCTGCTGTATGGTCAAAGTGATAATGGGTATTAATCACATGGGTAACCCGATAATTGTAGTCGGATATAATCTTCAGAACCCGATCTGTATTAAATGCAGGATCCACAAGTGCACACGTTTTACTTGCTTTATCAGCAATCATATAACAAAATGTATCCATTTTTTGTAATTTAATCTGAATTATTTCCTTATCTGCAGGTAACATGAGCCATCCTAATCGTTAATGTAACTGAATTGAAATTTTCATTATTCATGATTTTACTATCCTTTGTACACACAAAAAAGCATCAGACAAAGAGTGAATTTTCTGTTGCCAAACGTTAAAATCTCCATCGTTTACATGTGTAAAAATATCGTCCATCTTAGGTTTACCAATCAACCCAATATAAATCAATGTCGTTTGTCCAATTTGTTTTCGTAAAGTACGAATAAACGATACATGCTCCATAATGGGCGGCAGCCATGCCTCCTGAATCATTAATAAGCTAAGCGCGTTTTTTTTCCAATGGATGGTTTTTAACAACTCAAATAGTCCCTGATCTATAGTATCATCTATGGTGTATTTATATTTTTGTTTTATAGTGCAACCCAATGTATTGAAAATGTATTGATTCAGTTCACTGTCATGACATTGATTAAAAATATCATCAGAAATGAGCAGAACTACATCCGAGTAAATCTTATTGAGAGATAGATGTATTGGCAACAGTTCGGGCTGCATGATCGGTTTATTAAGGCTATCTGTTTTTTTTAAATCAACAATATCTACAATAGGACTATACATCTGCCGAATCCGTTGATCACATGCAGCATGTTTAAAATCAAGTCGCATTAAACAAACACATTGATACAGCTTCCCAATACATAAAAGAAATAATCTCAGACACAGGCCGTAAAATAGAACTGAGAAACAGAGAAAAGGCCACCATGATATCAAGTCCGAAGTTGCTAAATGATATATCCCTTCTTTTAAAATCATTCGGCTGCCCTCAATTTGTTCAAGACTTGGATAGGCCATAGATGAAGCCATCAACCATGACCAAGGCGAGGCAACTATGTTTACCCATTCATGCAGTACAACAGCACTCATTTGAAGGGTTGATTGCCAACCAAATGCGACATCGGAAATGATAATCTTGACAAGCGTTGAACAAAGAATTCCAATATTAAAACACACACCAGCCAGTTGAAGTAATTCAAAGATCGGTAAATAAATTAAAGAGCCATAAATATGTTTTTTTTCATTAATGATTCCAATGACAGCTTCAAGCGTATTCCATTTTTCAGTTGCTATGTTTTTCCTGAATAGCTGCTTACCTTTCAACATCAATTGAATACATAGATGGATGAGTAAGGACTTCAAAATAAACGTATTATTTCTTTTTCGATGAAAACAACGAAACAGTATTCCAAAGACCAATAAAGCAAATAGAAAAAGTTGAGTAATTACCAGACCAAACAGATAAGTAAATACATTAATAGGTTGAGTTCCATGATAATTCATGAGTGAAAGTGTAACACTTACCCCAAGCATTATTGAAATAACAATGCAGGTAATTGATACGAATTGATACAGTTCTGTATATATACTTCCGGGTAATGCAGAAGAATCGTTAGAATGAGCATGAAGTTCTCTTCGAAATTCGATCCATTGCCGCAAAATCAAACGATTGCTTATATCTTTTCCTTGTGGGATTAATGGCATGATCGTGTTTTGAAAAAATACTCGGTCTTCATGAACTATATTTGCTTCCTGATCATGTTGATGAGCATCTATCCAAAAGAAATATTCCATATCCAGAATATCCTGAATACGCCATGTTGACTGATAATGTAGATTAGGGTTATCCATGAATAGATTTATTATCTTTTTGAAAAGTCAGTTTTCTCATTCACATGGAACAAATACAATGGCAGTTCTTGATGGTAAATAGAGCTTTAATAAGCCATTGGATTCTGAAGCGGGCCCATTAGAAATCGAAAAATAGTCAACTCGCGTATCAATACGTTCATATCCGCCGAATCGTTTTTCGTCCGTATGTAAAAGAATTCGATACTTTTGAGGTTTGGTGTTGATGATATAATCGACATGAGATATGGATGGATGAAAATTAAAAACAAACACAAGACCACATCGAACAAATGCAAGTACTTTATCGTTGTTCTCTTCAAACAATTTAGTCAATTCCGGGCAATCCAAAAGATAAAAATCTTTAACCATCGCAATCATTTCGCGGTCAAAATTTGCTAAATATTGATTTTTTAAATAAGGATCATCGAGGAGGTTCCATTGACGTCTTGCATACTCAAAAGACCAGCCATTGCCTTCTCTTGGAAAATCAATCCAGTCTGGATGCCCAAATTCATTTCCCATAAAATTGAGATAGCCACTGCCAGCACTAGCTATAGTAATCAATCGGATCATTTTATGCAAACTCATCGCACGATCAATGCGAATATCATTACATGAAACATGCATAGAGTTATAAAGCGCTGCACCTGCAAGCCGAAGAATTAAGGTTTGATCCCCAACCATAGCCTGATCATGCGATTCTGCATAACTAATGGTTTTTTCTTCTTGTCTTCGGTGAGTCAATTCAAACCACAAATGTCCCATGTGCCAGAATTCATCCGGTGTATCTTTGGTCAGTTGTATCCAATAATCAGGTACATTCATGGCAAACCGATAATCAAATCCTGCGCCACCATAATCAATAGAAGTTGCAAGTAATGGCATACCACTCACCTCTTCTGCAATGGTAATGGCATCAGGCTGCAATGTATGAACCAATTTGTTTGCCAAAGTTAAATACGCATATGCGTCTTCATCTACCAAATCATTAAAATAATCATCATAGCATGTAAATGTCTTGTTTAAGCCATGGTGGACGTACAGCATACTGGTTACGCCGTCAAAACGGAACCCATCAAACTGATATTCATCAAGCCAGAATCGACAATTCGATAATAAAAAATGAATCACCTGATATTTTGCATAATTAAAACATCGAGACCCCCATGCTTCATGCTCCCCCCTTGTACCATCATGAAAATATTGAAATGGCGAACCATCAAAACGTGCCAAACCTTCAACTACGTTACTGACTGCATGTGAATGCACAATGTCCATGATGACACGCAACCCCATGCCATGAGCTGTATCAATTAATTCTTTTAACTCATCAGGCGTACCAAAACGAGATGATGCCGCAAAAAAATTGGAAACCTGATAACCAAACGAAGCATAATACGGATGTTCTTGTATGGCCATCAATTGAATTGTATTGTATCCGGATTTTGCGATACGCCCAAGAATATGTTGGGTGAATTCCTGATATGATCCAATTTTTCCTGCTTGTTGAGCCATCCCAATATGTGCTTCATAAATTAAAAGTGGCTTTGATATATTGGCAGTCGGTTTTGAATGCTTCCAGTAATACAGGGAGGTCGGATGCCATACCTGAGCATTAAATATCAATGTTTTTAAATCTTGAACAACCCGTCTTGTATAAGCAGGAATACGATCTCCGGATCCATGTTTCCAGTGAATACGCAACCGATACAGATCATGATGATACATTGCTGAACTCGGTAACCGTAATTCCCATACGCCTTCTGAATTGATACGCGTCAATAAAAAATTCTTATCTTCCTGCCAATGCGTCATATTGCCAATCAAATAAATCGCCTGCGCGTTTGGGGCCCATTCTCTAATCACCCATTCATTATTTTTGAAATGAAGTCCGTAATATTCATGACCGGATGCAAAATCAGTTAAGGAAATTTGATTTTGCGTTAACTGCGACTCCAATTGAAATACCCGTTCAATACGCCTGTAAATAAATGAAGCATACGGTTTTAATTCCGGGTCAATGGAAATAGCTCGGTCTGTATGATTTTGTACTATAGATGATATCATTATCGAAGCACTTTACCCATGATAATTCCAGAATCATTTGGCCCTTTAAAATCAAGACGTTTGATTTCCTTAACCCCTTGTTTTTGAAGCATCGCTTTAATTTGAAATTCTGAGTACGCTTGACCATTAGCCGTACCCAGAAGCATATTTAAGGAAAACAGCGTTGGAAACAGCGGAGATGCCATATCATCGTTTAAGATAAATTCATGAATAAAAATCAAACCATTCGATTTTAAGGCAGACACCGCTTTATGAATTAATAAATCGCATTGTTCAGGGCCTTCTGCATGAAGAATATGAGATATCCAGACCGCATCATAAGTTCCATGAATTTCATCCTGTTCATAATTTCCCGGTACAAACTGGATGCGGTCTTGAAGCTGAAACCGTTCTATGGTTTTCATGGCAAACGGCATCGTAGTTGGAAGATCAAATACTGTTGCATTGAGATGCGAATTTTTTTTGCAAAAGAAAATTGCATACGTCCCGGGACCGCCACCCAGATCAAGTAAATTTTTGCTGGTTGAAAGATCAATATGTTCAGCAACTTTAGGAGCAATCAGCATTGCATTATTGAACATACCCATGAGAAAACTTTCGAGAACTTCATTTTCCTGATGTACAGGCCGCTCTCTTACTGATTTCCCAGATACTACCGCTTTGGGCAATTTTGCCCATGATTCCATAAGATGATGATGATGCAGGATCATATAACCAATATACTGTTCTGAATGTTTAGATAAAAACTGCTGACTTGCTGGTGTGTTGTTATACTGATCGTTCTGTTTTTGGAGTAGCCCCATAGCAGTGATTGTATTTAAAAGCATTGCCATTGATCTTGGATCCGCATGTACGTTTTTTGACAATACATCATTTGATAGTGGGCCTTGACTCAGTGCCGAAAAAATGTCCAGTTTAACAGCCGCGTGTAATGCGCATGTTTGCCAGTAACTCCCGGATAATTGAAGGAGCGTTGATGGATTCCATTGTTCTATATTCATGTTTTCGAACTCCGTAACATTATTATTAATATTCATAAGCAAAAGAATTAAAAATAAAATAGGTTCATAAAAATAGCAAGCGATCTTTTTTTGTTTTTTTCCTATTGATTTAACTATGAATTATGTCTAAAATTTGTTATCAATTTAAAAAAAAATTAATAAAAATTTGATGGATTAAAAAATAATTATGAATTCAGGAATCACATGCATTGTTACCAAACGTGTTTCAGGCGTAATACCTGTGATTTCTGGAATTGGGGAGCTATCTCGAAGATATGCCCAATTTAAACGTTTGTTCAAAGACACAAAGGCTTATATTCTATTTGCTGAACCGATTTTTGTTGATCATCCATCTGGTACAGTCATAAGCTGGTTTACTGAAATTCAAGGAACCCCTATCAGTTTTTCCCAGATGTCGTTTGATGCTCAGAATAAAGTAAAAGATCAATTACAGCAGGAAATTGACGAAATTTGGCGTATTGTCGCCACCTTTGATAAGATTAAAAAAATTAAACTCGTGGACATGCTGGAGAGTTCACTTGAGATACCCGCACCTGACGATATTTATTTAATAGGAGATTGGGTTGTCTTAACCCAATGGGGTTTTGTGTCCGATCAACCCAATGCTCAACAGGGAATAATCAAAACCATAGTTACGGATAGGCCTCGGTACAATTTATTTATCAAAATCCTCAATACTCAGGGAATTCCTCAAGCTGGCCTTCCAATTCGATTGATATATCCAAGAGAACATATTGAAGGTACTACCAATGACAAAGGATGTATTCGGATTCAAAAAGTTCCCAAAGATGCAACAGTTGATGTGAGTATCACGCTTGCGAATGGGTATGTTTATAAAAAAGCATTGATTTGTAAAAAAAATCAAAAAGAACATAGTATTGAAATACCAGATAGTGACACAACTCAAAAGGCTAAGCCTCTGTTAAAAGAAAAAAGCATCGCTGGCAGCATGCTGTTGCATCCATTTCCAGATAAAAAATACACAATTGATAGCATAAATCATGAATCTATCGTTTCAAAAAGTGATTCATTCCGTTTGATTGGATTATTGTTCTTGTTCCTACTGTTGTTAATCTTGTTTTTATCTCGATCCTGCACACCTATTTATTTCCCTAAATTATGGTCAAATAGCCCATATGAAACAATGCAACCCGAATCATCTAAAGGATCAGGAACAGGTGTCGGTGATAATTCGGGAATAGGTTCAAATTCAGGTACCAGTGAAGGCAATACCATGCAAGGTGGGAATTCTGGAGTATCTAATGGTTCTACAGGCGGATTAGGAAATGACACGTCAAAAATAAGTACAGGAGATAATTCAAATTTAGAAAAACATGATAATGAAGTTCTAAAAGATTCTACTGGAGTTGGTCATTCCAATGATGATTCTTTCTCAGAACCTGTTGGCATTTCTGATTCTGAAGCAATAGATAAACATATTGAAGATATTTTTGATACCAATAATTTATTGATTTTTATACTTTTTTAACTTAGTTATTAAAAAATTGACTCCAATTCAGGTTATGAACGCAGCGTTTTTTGCAAAGAGAATATAAATGAACTTCCTTTTCCAAATTCACTTTCTATCCAGATTTTTCCTCCCTGCTTTTCAATAAATTCTTTACATAAAATTAAGCCTAACCCTGTCCCTTCTTCATTGGAAGTCCCAATTGAAGTATAAGGCACATCAATTCTAAATAGTTTTGAGATGTCTTCCTTACGAATTCCAATTCCTGTATCCACCACAGAAATCCATGTACAGTCTTCTTTGTCTTGTGAAGAAATAATAATTTGCCCACCATTATTAGTAAACTTAATTGCATTAGAAATCAGGTTTCTAAATATTGTATTTAACATGAAACGATCACCTAAAATAAATGTATTTGTATAGATATCCGACCGTAAAGTGATTTCTTTTTTTTTGGCATTTTCATAACAAAGTGTAATATTTTGGTCAACTAACCGATTCAAATTGATTATATCCGGGTTGTATTGAATTTTACCTGTTTGCAATCTTGACCATTGTAATAGATTTTCCATAAGTTTATATAATTGTGTCAACCATTTATTAAGATTTTTTATGTATTCAAATGATTTTTCTTTAGGATATTCCTCGTATTTATTCATGAGAAGTTCTGAATAGCCCAATATTCCATAAAAATGATTTTTTAAATCATGACTAATAATCGAAAAGAATTTATCCTTAGTTGCATTCATTTCCTGTAATTCAAGTTTCTGAGCTTCTAATTCTTTTTTTTGATCGCTAATGGTTTTATTTAATTT
>PDZT01000105.1 GCA_002753105.1 Deltaproteobacteria bacterium YD0425bin50
CTAATAATAATTGATACTTCATAGTCCGATGTACGTTGAGCAAGTTGTTTGGCAATAGAAGAAATATCTGAACGTGAAGATTTACCTGTATGAATACCTATTCCTAATCGAAATGAGTTCACATCTGTTTTTTGTAAAGGGGGGATTGAATTGAGTGTGTTTAAAAAATCGATAGCAGCATTCACGGCATCTTTAGGCGAATCAAAAAAATGCACAACGATTTCATGTTCAGAATATTGACTTACCCTGCCGTGATAGGTATGTAGTGTCGATTCGAGAATGGATTTTAAATGTGTCCACCATTGATTTTGATTCGATGTTGTTTGGGATACACAATCAAGCCATTGAATATTGGCAACGAAAAAGGTATGCGCTTTATGAAGGTGATTTACCAAAGTTACCTCTTTTAACTTAAATTAACTTTCATGAAAAAAAGTGCCAACGATGTTCTTAAACCTCGTTTATGTAACATAACCCTATAGTAGAGTAAATACAAAATCATTTTTAATTTTTAATCTCAATAGGTATGAAAAAATAATAAGCCAATGAATAGTGAAAAAACGCGATTCAAAAAAGTCAAATCGGATGACTTAACCAAAATACTCAACGCTTTTAAAGCCATTCATGTACGTTTTAATGAATTTTTAAATGCATTGGCCTCCAAAAAAACCAATGAACACACAGTGTTTACTTTTGATAAAAATGCTGTTTGTCAGGCAGCAGCTTTGTTATTTGTTGAATTTAAAAAATATGTTCCCATGTCAGATGATATTCAGAATCAATTTGATATTTGGTTACGAGACTATTTGCTTGCTGGCCAAAAGCCTATAGATGAGATGGTAACTGCAAATGAGGAATCGGGTGACAGCAATTTGCTTTTAAAAATGTTTGGCACACTTGAACAAATTGAAGCAGAAAAAAATATCCATCAACTCAGCGTATTAAGAACGATTAAACATTTTGCAGACAAGGAGGAAATGTCTGATGATGACAGGGTATTATCCATTAAACAGATTTACTTGAAATATTTTGGTCCGTTAGATCAGATCCGTCAAGTTATTTTTAGTAATTTACGTAATCGATTAAAGGTAAAAGGCGTTAAAAGTATAATTAAAAAAATGGATTTAGAGGCACCTTCTTATGATAATATAGTGAATGAAATTCAGGAGCGCGTTGATAAAACAACAGATGATATCGATACAACTGAAAAAAAAGTCGATTTGATTGCAACCAGCTTAATCCATAATGAAACTCAGGAGAAAGAAGACAATCTATTTAAAATACATGAAATGGTCAATCCTTCGGTTGACCCGTATTCCTTACTCTATCCATCTGAAGCGAATCAATTTAATGACTCACAACATAGCACAGAATCTGATTTTGTGAATACAACTTCCAATGCGGCATGGGAGGGTGATGCAGAATCCATATCTATTGACGTGGACCCGTCTTTGAATGAACTTTTAGGGGGAGCGAGCATAGAGCCTATTCCACCTAAAGAGGATATTCAACCATCAAAACAAATTCGTAAAAAAGAGACTGCTGAGATTCCTGAACATGATGAGATTGTTACACTTAAAGAAAAAATCAATACACTGGAAACCCAACTAAAGTTCTTTGAAAAACTCGAAGAATCAATGAATGAATTAAGAGACCAATACCTGATTATTGAGCAACAATATGATGATCTTCAAATTGAAGAAGAACTTTTAAAAAATGAAATCGTTAATGATACCAATATGTTTATCACGAATATTGAACGGTTTGCTCATGATACGATTAAAAAAATACAATCGGATCTAAGTAAAAATGAATTGATTCATGAAATTAATAACTTGATGCTTTATTTTTCAGTTGAAGTTAGTGATGAGCGTCGAAATGAAAACCGAAAAAAACGCAAAAAAGAATTATTAGCAGAGAAAGTGAATGCTGAGGAAGACAAGTTATTTGAAATAAATAATAATAACACTTATACGCTGGAAGTATTTGATCAGGTACTCAATCAAGTGCAGGATATGAATACGATTCGAAATCGCTTAACCCAAGTGCAAATGTTTCGGGCTAAACCTTTTAAAGCCTTAGTGGATAAAGAACTCAGCGAATATAATGATCAACTCTCGTTATGGATCAGAGAAAAAAAGAAAACACTGCATCAACAACAAGAGGATCAAATTCTGAAGTACAAGGATAAATTAACAGGATTGCCTAATTATATTGCATTTAGAGAAAGATGCCGGTATCTGACAAATGATTCTATTCAGAATAAAAAAGGCATATCCATTGCTCTCTTACAACTCGATCATTTTACAAATCGCTGTAATCCTGAATTCATTAATAAAGCATTTATAAGTGTTGCCCAAACAGTTCAGCATGTTATTAAAACAAAATATGAACACACATCGATTTACTGCACATATGAAGAGAAAAAAATTCTTGTTGCCACTCAGTTTGATGTGCAACAGACCCAAAATATCACTGATCAAATTAAAGAAGCATTAAAACCCAAAAAAATCCCCCAAATAGACGAACAATTAACCCTTAGCGTATGTATTACGCATTTTATACCTAGTTCAAAATTAACTCCTCAACAGATGAACGCATGGATAGATGAAGTTGATGCGTTGATGGTATCAACTGTGCATCTAGGTAGAAATCGAACGTATATAGCTAAGAAAAATAAAAAATAAACACTGAAGGTTTACATCTATGGAACAGCCAACAAACAAATCTCAAATTTTAAAAAAACGTGAGAAAAAAGAAAGTCATGCAGTATCTTATCTCATCAAATTCATTATGGTTTTATTTTTTTTAGGTGTGGTCGCTTGCTGCGGAGTTTGTGCATTTATTTATGTGTATATTTATCAGGAGTTACCAAAAATTACAAGTCTTCGAGACTATTCTCCACCCATTATTACCAGTTTATTTTCAGATGATGGGACAAAAATTGCCGAATTTTTTAAAGAACGTCGTATTGTCATTCCACTATCAGATATGCCCTCAATGCTAACTTACTCATTTATTTCAGCAGAAGATTCCCGTTTTTTTAAACATCAGGGAATTGATTTGGTAAGTATTCTTCGTGCAGTTTTTAAAAATATGGAAGCAGGCACTATTGTGCAAGGTGGAAGTACCATTACGCAACAGGTTGCCAAATCTTTTTTTCTGACTCCAGAAAGAAGTTTTACACGAAAAATAAAAGAAGCGATTTTAGCGTATCGGATTGATCAATCTTTTTCAAAAGAAGACATCCTTTTTTTGTATTTAAACCAGATTTATTTAGGTCATGGATCATATGGGGTCGCAGCAGCAGCAGATAACTATTTTGGTAAAACCGTAAAAGAATTAACTTTGGCTGAATGTGCATTATTAGCCGGCCTACCTCAAGCCCCAAGCCGTTATTCACCCTATCAATACCCAGACCGTGCCCGTCAGCGCCAAATTTATGTACTCAATCGCATGGTTGAAGAAAAGTACATTACTGAAGCACAAAGAAAAGAAGCATTAGATTTTAAATTAGATATAAAACCAAGAAAAAACTGGTACACTGAAGAGGTTTCATATTATATTGAGCATGTACGGCGTTATGTAGAAGAACGCTATGGAGCGGATAAGCTGTACAATGAAGGATTGAGCATTTATACAAGTGTAAATCTGAATATGCAAAAAGCTGCCTGTAATTCAATTACCCAAGGACTTAACGAATTAGATAAACGACAGGGGTATCGCGGCCCATTGAAACATTTAGCTAAGGGAGATATCGAAGCTTATGTTAAAGATATTCAGCAAAAAACTGAAGAGCAACCTATTGAAGTTGGCAATATCTATAAAGGCGTTGTAATCAATGTGGATGATGGACAAAAAAAAGTAACAGTTCGGATTGGTAATCGACAAGGTGAAATATCGATTGATGATTTGCGCTGGGCAAGAAAACCAAATCCAGATTTATCCTATTATGAAGCTCCAGTTCGGAATCCTTCTCAAGTACTCAAAACCGGTGATGTTATACTTGTCCGATTAAAAGCTTTGCGTGAAGGAAATGAGCTATGGCAACTTGCACTTGAGCAGGAGCCAGAAACACAAGCGGCATTGCTTTGTTTGGATGTGGAAACAGGTTATGTTAAAGCGATGATGGGCGGCAGGGATTTTTCCAATAGCCAGTTTAACCGAGCGATTCAATCCAAAAGACAACCCGGATCAGCGTTTAAACCGATTGTTTATGCTGCTGCAATTGATAAAGGCTATACGCCAGCCAGTATTATTATCGATTCACCCATCGCATTTCAAAATCAAGGATCAGATACAGTATGGAAACCTAAAAATTATGTTGAAAAATTTTATGGTCCAACGTTATTGCGTGAAGCATTAGCCAAATCTCGAAATATAATCACTATAAAAATTTTACAGGATATTGGTGTTAATTATGTCATTGAATATGCCCGAAGACTGGGTATTACCTCAAACCTAGGTCAAAACCTATCACTTGCCCTTGGCTCTTCAGAAGTTACTCTGTTAGAAATTGTCAGAGCCTATTCTGTATTTCCAAATTTGGGATATTTACTTGATCCCATTTTTATTACTAAAATTATGGATAGAAACAACGTTCTCTTAGAGGAAACCAAATCATCAAAGCAAAAAGTGATTGATATGAGCACCGCATATATCATGACAAGCCTCTTACAAAGTGTTATTACGGATGGTACAGGCTGGCGGGCAAAAGTATTGAAAGTTCCAGTGGCAGGAAAAACTGGTACCACGAATGATTTGAATGATGCATGGTTTGTCGGTTATACGCCTCGTTATGTAGCAGGGGTATGGTTAGGATATGATACCAAAAAATCATTGGGAAAAGGTGAAACTGGATCAACAGCAGCTTGTCCGATCTGGGTTCACTTTATGCAACGAATTTTGGAAAATAAACCTGTTATAGACTTTCAGGTTCCTGACGATGTTATTTTTTCACAAGTCGATGCAGATACTGGATTATTACCCATTCCTGAGTCTAAAAAAATCATTTTTGAATGTTTTAAAGTTAATTCAGTTCCCAAAGAATACACCAGAAAACCAGATACGGTTATAGAAACAGACCAGTTTTTTAAAGACGATATGTAAGGATTGAAAGATATAAACATGAATATAAACATGATGGATAACGATACAGCTAAAAAACGAATTCACGAATTAACTGCGCTTATTCAGCAATACAACTACCATTATTATGTGTTAGATGATCCAATTGTTTCTGATGCAGTTTATGATGAATTGTTTCGTGAGCTTCTTGAATTGGAGAATCAATTTCCAGAGTTGAAAACACCCGATTCACCAACTCAAAAACTTGGAGGCGCTCCACTTCCATTTTTTAATACAATTCATCATGATATTCCTATGCTGTCCTTAGACAGTGTGCTAACTCCTCCAGAAGTGTGTGCCTTTGAACAGCGCATTCGAGACAAATTAAAATCAATTCCCGCAGATCAGTCAATTGCCTATGTTTGTGAACCTAAAATTGACGGACTTGCTATAAGCCTGCTGTATCGCAACCGGATTCTTGAAAGAGCGGCTACGCGTGGAGATGGCGTTCAAGGTGAAGATATTACAGCGAATGCCAAAACCATTAAATCCCTGCCTTTAAAATTATTCGGTGATGATGTGCCTGAACTTGTTGAAATCAGAGGTGAAGTGTTTATGTCTAAAGCAAGTTTTATGACATTAAATGAAAAAGCCAAAGCCAATCAGGAAAAAATCTTTGCTAACCCGAGAAATGCTGCTGCAGGCAGTTTGCGTCTTCTTGATTCCCGAATTACTGCGCAGCGCGATCTTTCATTGTTCTGTTATGCCTCAGGGATCGTTTCCAATGGCTCGCTTCCAGAAACCCAAATGGAACAGCTTAATAAATTTGAATCATGGGGATTGCCGATATGTCCTGAAATTAAACGGGTAGATAACATTGCGGGATGTATAGATTATTTTGAATCCATGCTGCAACGCCGTGAAACGATTCCCTATGAAATGGATGGCGTGGTCTATAAAGTTGATCGAATTGACTGGCGGCATGAACTGGGTGCTGCATCGCGAGCGCCTCGCTGGGCTATTGCGCATAAATTTCCAGCTATTGAAAGTCAATCACGGGTGCTTGATATTGTTTTTCAAGTGGGCAGAACCGGCATACTAACTCCTGTGGCAAGATTAGAGCCAGTTGTTATTGGCGGGGCTACGGTTAGTAATGCCACGTTACATAATGTGGATATTTTAGAACGACTCGATGTTCGAATTAATGATACGGTCATCGTTCGGCGAGCAGGTGATGTCATTCCTCAGATTGTTGCTGTTGTTGAACCTTTGAGACCCAACGATTCTCAAAAATTTGAAATCCCGAAAATCTGTCCGATATGTGGTGCCCCAGTGGTTCGCATTCAGGATGAAGTTGCTGTTCGGTGTAATGCTGGTCTCGTTTGTCCAGCACAGTTAAAAGAATCTATCAAGCATTTTTCATCATTACGCGCCATGAATATTGATGGGCTTGGCAGTAAGATTATTGATATTTTTGTTGATATCCAGTTGATTAAAAATCCAGCAGACCTTTATACATTATCAGAAAATCAAATTGCCAAATTAAAAGGATTCGGTGAAAAATCGGCTAAAAACATAATTCTGTCCATAGAAAAAAGCAAACACACAACATTTAACCGATTTCTTTATGCTCTTGGTATTCCGGGTGTTGGAGAAATTTCAGCTAAAACACTTGCTAAAGCATTTTTAACTATGGATGCGCTGCTCAACGCATCGCCTGAAGAGTTTGAACATAAACGTAATCTTGGGCTGCTGCCAGACATTGGGCCAATCGTTATCGCGAATATTCTATCCTTTTTTAAGAATCAATATAACCGAAACCTGATCGGAAGTCTTTTAGATTCACAAGTCTGTAATATTCACTGGGATACTCCGCAACAGGAAGCAGTGAAACCCCATGCTTTATTTGGAAAAGTATTTGTATTGACCGGCACCCTGACAAGGCTAACTCGCGATCAGGCGAAATCCCAATTAGAAGCATTAGGTGCAAAAGTAACGAATAGTGTTACCAATCGAACAGATTGGCTTGTTGTGGGCTCAGACCCGGGATCGAAATTAGATAAAGCAAAAACACTAGGTATTTCTGTTATTGATGAAATACAATTTTTGGAATTGATTAAATAAATACGGCCTTGATCTTCGTTTCGGCCACAATGTAGGGGCGATGCTTGTCATCGCCCTTTTGGAGGGCGAACACAAGGTTCGCCCCTACAATTCTGTCACGGCAACGAATAATGTGTCTGGCCGAAACGATGATCAAGGCCAATCATTACGTTCCTCAATTTGTCCTAACGATTTAAAAATTGATAATATTCATACATTTTTGCAAATGATTTCACAGCCCGTTCTGGTGTCTGAAAGAATAACGCTTTGTATGTCTTATCTTCAATCCGGTAAACCGTATGATCATCATCTTCTGTAATCAGATTCACTCCAAAAATGGGCTTTTGATATTTTTCCATGAGATCAACAATAGTTTCAATGTATTTCTTCTCAAAATCACAGATACGTTGATTGATTGCTTCTAAAAAATCATGTGAATATGTAGGATCCGATTCTGAAATCGAATCGCTCATACGTCGTAACATATGCCTACGACCTAAAA
Organism: Deltaproteobacteria bacterium YD0425bin50; assembly: GCA_002753105.1. GTDB lineage: Bacteria > Desulfobacterota > Desulfobacteria > Desulfobacterales > YD0425bin50 > YD0425bin50. Next base: position 7,673 of record PDZT01000105.1, read on the forward strand.
TTCCCAAATTAATCACACCATCACACCCCTCCCATTTAAGCAACAGTTCAATAACTGTCATAGGGATACGGTTGTCATTCTCGCCCACAAGATCAATAGGATTTGATCGACTCCAATATGGTGGCAGAATCTGATCAATTTGTTCGCAAATATCACTGGACAAATCAGGAACACTAAGACCATACTCAGAACATAAATCTGCAGTTACAACACCCCATCCCCCGCCTAGTGTCATGATGGCTACGCGGTTTCCTTTTGGAAGGGGTACAGATGAAAATGCAGCCGCAAGATCAAGAAGGTCCATGGGCTGATTGACGTTTACAATTCCCGCCTGACGACATGCAGCATTAAAAATTTTAACATCAGAAGATAATGCTCCGGTATGACTTGCGGCAGCCCGATTTCCTGCTTGTGTGCGTCCGCCTTTTAACATGACGATTGGTTTCTTTTTACCAACCCTTTTGGCTAATTCAAAAAATCGACGGCCATTTTTCACACTTTCAATGTAAAGAACAACTGTCTGAGTGAGCTCATCCTGTTCAAAGGCTTCAAGAAAGTCTTCTATGGTAATCATGGCCTCGTTTCCTGACCCACAAAAACCACGTATGCCGATGCCCTGTTGTTCCGCAAAAATCAATAACTGCGTTCCCATATTCCCGGACTGTGCCACAATCGCAATAGAGCCTTTCTTTGGAAACGTATGAACCCCCATACAATACAAATCAATATGCGGATTACAAATTCCCATAGTATTCGGGCCTAAAATAAACATATTGGCTTGACGTGCTAAATCCACTAATTCTTTTTCCAGTGCTTTACCGTGTGCCCCGCTTTCTCCAAATCCAGAAGAAATCAATAAAATGGCTTTAATTCCTTTTTGTTGAAGCTGTGGAATCAACTCAATCACTTTTTCAGCAGGAATTGTTACAATAGCAAGGTCAATTTTACCATCAATATCCTGTAATGAAGGATATACTCGCTGTTCAGCTATCATTCCGCCTTTTGGATTGACAAGATACGTCTGACCTTTAAATCCGCCTTTTTTAACCACATATACAAGGGTATGCCCCCATTTTCCCAATCGATTTGATGCACCAATAAATGCAACAGACCTCGGATAAAAAAAATAACCTAGTAAATTGGGGTTAACAGGTGGGGGATAAGTTTTGTTTTCTTGCGTTTTACCTATAACCACAAGCGCATCTACAGCACAAATATTACCGTCATGATTGACAATTAAAGGATTAATATCAATTTCCTGAATGGTATTCAATGTCATACCAATCTCAGATAACCCCATGATTACACGAATAATTTGTAATTGATCAGGCGCTTTATCACCCCGAAACGCTTTAAGTAAGGTTTGTGCTCTAATGTCATTCAGCATATCATGAGCATCGGATTCACTTACAGGAGCGATACGAAAGGTTACATCTGCAATGGCTTCAGTTAATATGCCGCCAATACCAAACATGACCACAGGCCCAAAATGCGGATCATGAAACAGACCTGCGACGAATTCGCGTTTGCCTTTATAAAAAGGTTGAACTACAAATGCCTTACACTCATCTCCAGCTTCTTCAAGAATACTTTTAGCAGCGTGGGATACAGCTTCAGGTGTTGAAAGATTCAGATGCACCAGATTTCTTTCTGTTTTATGTAATAATGTAGGCCCAACCCCTTTTAATACAACAGGAAAACCTATAATTTTTGCATGTTCTATGGCAGAATTTTCATCATCCGCCAAACGATCTTCAATCACAGGAATACCATAACTTTTTAAAAATTGTTTGGATTCTACTTCGGATAATGATGTCCGACCATTCTTAATCGCTTGTTCAATTATGGACTGGGATAGTGTCACATACACCTCATTGGTTATTTTCGATTTTCGATTTTCGATTTTCGATTTTCAATTTCATTGTTTATTCAGGTTTATTAATAAGCTGTATGACTATTTCCTGAAATGGTTGTTTTTTTACAGACTTATGAATATATCCAATACTTTCTTTTTTTACATACGAACTTAGGTCTTCTTTATCTGCTGCTGTCAGGATAACCACCTTGATGTGCTTATTAAAACGCCTGATTTGTTTTAATACATCTTCTCCACTCACTTTTCCTAAATTCAAATCAAGAAAAATCATATAAAATTGTTCATTTTTAAGCAGTTCAAGTGCTTCTGGACCTGTTTCAGCAGTGATCACTTCAAGTTTAAATTGACGGATATCTTCTAAAATATACTTAATTTTATCTCGGTTTAATTCATGATCATCAACAATTAGAACACGGTAATTGGGTTTAATATCCATGATTTTCATCACTCCTTAATGTATCAGGTGTTTAGCTAAACGCTTTGCCAAAGCAATAAGAGTAAATGTGGGCGGTAATCCCCAAGGTTCTGGAATTACTGAACAATCACATACATAAAGATTATGATATTCTGTTTGTAAATGGGTGTCCACGATATCGTTCACTTTAGCAGTACCTCCCGGATGTGCTGCAATATACCAACTTTTAAAAATATTCGTAGCACCGGCTCGGGTCAGTATTTCACGTGCCCGATCATATCCACTATGTAATTTTTTTAAATCTTCTTGCGTTAATTGTTTACGAACCCCGCCGCTATCAGTAAGTCTGCCGCCTAAATCATCTTTAATTTTGATCATGATGGTTAAGGTTTTCCGATGAGAAAACAATCGATCAAACCGAAATACTTGCGCAGCAAACAGTTTATATAAAAGATGGGGGATAGTCATATCTGTCATGAGATACCCGTCTTCTTTTAGATGTATTCCTGTTGCCATTGGAACTTCCTGACCGCCATCAATATCATTTGCAGTGCCCATCACAGAGATTAATGGATCAAAAAAGAATTGATAGCCGGCATTTTTGATTCCAGATGCTCTTAAAATGACAGGGGTTCCAATACCACCGGCAGCTAAAATAACAATCGGTGCATAAGCCTTGTCTTCTATGCCCCATCGGGTAAAAGCCACACCACGAGCTTGTTTTTTTTCAAATAATACATCCTGAACTTTGACACCATTCACTAATACTGCGCCATTTGAAACCGCTTCTTCAACATACATGCGGGCATTCCATTTCGCACCGTAAGGACATCCGTAATTGCAACGCCAACAATCTTGCCGACATTTATCCTGATAAATAAATTTAGGCAGTTTATCCCATGCATATCCTAATGATTTTGCGCTTTCCATGATACGTTTAGCCATTGGCCCAATGAGATCATCGCGTAAGGGCGCTATGGGCAATTCAGTTCGGATTTCTTCAACTTCATTGTGTATATCAATACCGTATTGGGCAAACATCTGAACAGGTGGGTCAAACGCTGTACCATAATAAATAATAGAACTGCCGCCTGTCACTGTTGCTCTCACCATAGAGAGCAATTCAGGCGTGAACAACACATTTTTCCCCGGAATACCAGCTATTTGAATGGTTTGTATTGGCGAACCAGTTATTGGCGCATTGCTTCCCTCTTCAAGAATCAACACTTTTAATTTTTTGTGCGTTAATTCCTTTGCTACAGTTGCACCACCCGGCCCAGAACCTACCACAATTGCATCAAATCGTTGTTTGCTTAATTGCTCCATTTTTTTTCTCCATGAAAAACGCACGTTATTAAGTTTTAGGGATTGTCATCTTTATGAAATCGTGTATATCGAAAAACGATACTGTGATCAACAAATAAGTGTTATCTGATATGAACGATTTTCGATTTTAACTTGACTATTTTCTAAAATTGATCAACATAAACAGAAAAATTAAAAATTAAGAACTTATATAACCTTAATTGTTTGTATTGTTTAGGATTCGTCATCATGGAATTTGAAACTGTCATTGGTTTGGAAGTACACGCCAAATAAAAAAAAAAAACCA
>PDZT01000106.1 GCA_002753105.1 Deltaproteobacteria bacterium YD0425bin50
GACGCCTCTTGCATTTCTACCCATAGATCGAACATCTGATTCTGCAAATCGAATGGTTTTTCCTTGTGCAGAACATAAGAATACCTGCATGGTTCCATCCGTAATACGTGTGCCGATTAATTCATCTTCAGGTAACAGTTCAATGCCAATAATGCCACCCAATCTGGGTTTGCTAAATGCCATCAGGTCTGTCTTTTTTATTAAACCCATTTTTGTAGCCATGATAATTTGAAGTCCGGGTTCAAACGAAGGAACTGCCAATACAGTAGTGAGTCGTTCATTTTGGGCAAAGCCAAGCAAATTGACAACCGCTCTGCCTTTACTGGTTCTGTTTGCCAATGGCAATTCAAATACCCTTAACCAAAACACTTTGCCTAAATTGGTAAAAAATAAAAACGTATGGTGTGTAGAAGCTACAAATAGATGCTCGACAAAATCATCTTCTCTTGTCGCCATTGCATTTTTGCCTTTACCGCCTCTACGCTGAGTATTATAAACCGTAATGGGTGTACGCTTAATGTATCCGGCTTTTGAAATGGAAACCACCATATCTTCTTCAACAATCATATCTTCCATCAGAATTTCTCGGGTTGATGCGGCAATTATTGTACGGCGTTCGTCTCCAAAATCTTTTTTAAGTTCGAATAGCTCTTGACGAATAATGTTTAATAAAACCTGTTCACTTCCAAGAATTTCCAAAAACCAGCTTATATCCTTTAATACCTGAGTATATTCTTCAAGAATTTTTTCCTGTTCAAGTCCTGTTAATCGCTGTAACCGCATGTTTAAGATTTCCTGAGCCTGTATGCGGGTTAATGCAAAACGGCTTATCAGGTCTTCCCGTGCTTGTTCTGGAGATCGAGACTGACGTATTAAAGAAACCACGTCATCTAAATGCTCTAAGGCAATTTTTAATCCTTCAAGAATATGAGCACGTTCTTGAGCTTTTCTCAAATCATACTGAGTCCGGCGAACAATAATTTCTTTTCGATATATAATAAAGTAGTCAAGAATAGCTTTTAAGTTTAAAATCTCAGGTCGGCCATTACATACAGCTAGAAAAATAATACCAAAACTCGTTTCCATTTGAGTATGTTTGTACAACAAATTGATAATTACATCAGCGACTTGATCTTTTTTTAAACCAATGGCAACACGCATCCCTTCGCGGTCCGATTCATCCCGAACATAACGAATCCCTTCAATTGTCTTTTCTTTCACAAGTTCTGATATTTTTTCAACTAATTTGGCTTTGTTTACCTGATACGGAAGCTCAGTAACGACAATGGTCTCAGGGTTATCCGCTTTGTCTTTTTCAATTTCGACTTTTGCACGAAGCTTAATTACGCCTCTTCCGGTTTTATACGCATCTACGATTCCCTGAGTACCATAAATGATACCTGCACTTGGGAAATCAGGTCCCGGAATAAAGGTCATGATTTCATCAATAGTTATATCGGGTCGATCAATGAGTGCAATCAATGCATTCACGACCTCAGATAAATTGTGAGGCGGCGTGTTTGTTGCCATACCTACAGCGATACCAGATGATCCATTAATGAGCAGCGTCGGTATTTTGGTGGGCAATACAGATGGCTCAGATAAGGATTCATCATAGTTGGGGACAAAATCTACGGTTTCTTTATCTAAATCCGCCATCATTTCATGAGCCAAGCGTGTCATTCGAATTTCAGTATAACGCATGGCTGCCGGTGAATCACCATCTACTGAACCAAAATTTCCCTGCCCATCAACTAATGGATATCGTAAAGAAAAATCCTGTGCCATTCGAACAATGGTGTCATATACAGCAGTATCACCATGGGGATGGTATTTACCGATAACATCACCGACGACACGTGCTGATTTTTTATAGGGTTTATTAAAGTCATTTTTCAATTCCCGCATGGCGAATAAAATTCGGCGGTGAACTGGTTTTAGACCATCTCGAATATCGGGCAAAGCTCTACCAATAATGACGCTCATCGCGTATTCAAGATAGGATTTTTTCATCTCCTGTTCAATACTGATATCTGAAACATTTGTGTCAACAATCATTGCTTTTTTATACTCCAAATAAAATTCTTTTGTCTGAATCACAGATTACATGGATTGACGGATTTCACGAAATTATAATATATCCATCTGTGGCATCTGAGTCATCTGTTTAATCCGTGATCCTTATTCAATCAATCATCCGATGATAATATTGATAATACATATCTGTTTGGGTAAGAAAAAAAGTCACGATCAACGGCCCATAAATAATTCCTAAAATTCCAAATACTTTTAATCCGCCCATGATCGATAAAAATACAAGTAATGTGTGCATTTGTACGCGATTACCTACTATTTTAGGTTTAAATCCATATTCAACGATAAATGTGATCATTATATAAAAAATAAGCATGAGTATTGCGCTAATTATACGGCCCGATGCGAAAAGATAAAGTGATGTTGGAATCAAGACAACACCTATTCCGATAATGGGTAAAAAAGCAATCATACTCATGATCATTCCCCAGAATATTGCGGAATTCAATCCAAAGATAACAAAAAGAATTCCTCCTAATGTACCTTGAATAAGACCGCTTAAGCCAGTCCCCAGCATAACTGCTGCCCCCATATCTTTAAATTTTTGAATCACTTTTGAATCCTGATTATCTGGCAATGGGGATAGCTTACTAATAAATGCAATTAATTTATGTCCATCAATCAATAAATAAAAAATGATCAGCATCATTAGGAAAAAATTAACAACTATTCCTAGTATATTAGATGCCATTGTGCTTCCTTGTTGAACTAAAGTATATCCTGTGAATTTAACGAGTTCTGAAATTTGTTTAATGATTTCATCCGGGTTGAGATGAATATCCAGTTTAGAAAAAAACTTCTGTGTATTGACAAACAGTTGGCTATGAATAATCTTGGCTTTAAATTCAGTGTCTAAAACCGTTTGTTTAGCCAATAAAAACCACTGATTGGCTTCTGCAGTAAGGGTTGTTATCAAAAAAACAAGGGGGATAAATACAATAAAAAAGATAATAATACATGTGAGTAATGATGCGGTTATGGGGGATAATTTTTTTTTTAACCATGTATAAAATGGAGTAAATATGCCTGTAATAACGGCACCAAGAACAATAATAGATAGAAACGGCCGCAGCAACCATAGCAGTAACACGATAGATAAGATAAACATAAACCAAAAAAACCATACTGTTATCCCAGATATATTGAGATTCTGCATGTTGCCTTTAAGCATATTCGTCACCTGAACCCATAAACAATTAGCCATTCGTTTTTTGAACAAATACGAATGGCTAACGATGTTACTAAAAAAATTATAATTATATTAGGATAGGCCTATGTAATTAAAACCTTAATTGGTTATAACAAAACCTAAAGCGGTAATGTACAATAATCCTTCATAAATCATTACAGGAGTGTAATTATGAAAAAGGGCATATACGATTCCGCCGCCGATAATTGCCGGTACACCACACAAAATCATAATTCCAATTTTTCTGCTTACAGTCATTGTCGTCATCCTTTTTTTGTAAGTCCATTACCGTTCAATGGCCATTGCCATTCCCATACCACCACCTATACACATGGTAACGAGCCCAGTGTTATACCCTTTCCGTTTCATTTGATATAGTCCAGTTACCATCTGCCTTGCGCCTGTGCACCCAATTGGATGTCCTAATGAAATACCGCTTCCCAATTCATTGGGTTTTTGGACATCAATATTAAATTCACGCATACATGCAATGGCTTGAGACGCAAATGCTTCGTTTAATTCGATGAGTTGAAAATCTGAAACATTCATTTTGGTTCGCGATAACAGTTTCCGAATTGCTGGAATGGGTCCAAGTCCCATATAGGCTGGATTGACGCCACCAGAAGCATATCCTTTAATTTTGGCAAGCGGTGTTAATCCCAATTCTTTTGCTTTGTCACTGGTCATCAATACAACAGCAGCCGCACCATCATTAATGCCAGAAGCGTTACCAGCGGTTACCGTTCCATCTTTTTTAAATACTGGTTTGAGTTTAGCAAGCTTTTCCATACTTGTTTCCATAGGCCGTTCATCTGTATCAATAACGATATCTCCTTGTCGGCCTTTAACGATCACAGGAACAATTTCTTCTTTAAACCATTGATTTTTTATCGCTGCCATCGCCCGTGTATGGCTTAGCAAGGCGAGTTCATCCTGTTCTTTTCGTGAAATTTCATATTTTGTTACAATATTTTCAGCGGTCATCCCCATGTGATACCCAAAAAAGATTTCATAAAGCCCATCAAATACCATTAAATCACAGATTTCTCCCATTCCGGAAATTTCCATTCGATAGCCCCACCTTGCTTTAGGCAATGCCATTGGAACAGTGCTCATACTCTCCTGACCGCCAGCAACAATGATATCTGCATTGCCAGACATGATTTCAGCCGCACCCAATGCAATTGCTTTTAATCCGGAACCGCAGACTTTATTGATGGTAAACGCTGGAGTTTCCTTGGGATAACCAGCACGAATCATAGATTGTCTTGCTGGATTTTGACCTTGACCTGCACAAAGCACATTTCCCATGATCACTTCATCTATAAAAACAGGGGTTAATGCATTATCCCAATTATATGCTTCCTGTTCAAGTGGGATCATTCCTTGGCCTTTGAGTTGGTCCGGAGTATAACCTTCCTGTTGATCAGTAACCACTGGCCTTAAGCCAATCTTTTTCAATGCTTCTTTCAGAACAGTAGCACCTAAAGTAACCGCTGATACATCTTTTAATACCCCGCCAAATGAGCCAACCGCAGTTCTTGCTCCACTAACAATGACAACATCTTTCATAACACGAACTCCTTCAATGATATCAGTTATTCAACTTTTCCTTATATAATAAGCCCAGTAGGGCATTTTGCTGAAAACTCTTTTTATTAACAGAAAATAAAACCTACTGCAATGACAAAATTAGAATGTTAGAATGTTATATTAGGAACGGAACCACGAAATACACGAAAAGCACGAAAAATGCTTTGTGGATTTCGTGGATTTCGTGTTTTTCGTGTTTTTCGTGGTCAAAAAATGATGAACGAAATGGGAAGCTTATTTAGTTCTCATTCCATAAGGTTATTCATAACTGTAAAAGAAGTTGAACATAAATTCAATAACTGTTATCTGAGATATGAAACTTGCCAATTTTTTTTAAAATTTTAAATTCAGAAAAGGATCAGATTGTTAAAAAATTGTATTACAACTCAGTCTGGTCAAAACAACGTATTTACAATAATGGGGTAAATAATGTATGTTAAGTTTTAAATTCAGGATACTATTGGTAGGAATGATCATTGGTATGTGTATAATTGCCAGTCTTGGTTTTGGAATGAAGATCAGTGATCAACGACAATTCTGTTCAAGTTGCCATATAATGAAAGAAGCAGCACTGACTCACAAGATGTCGCTTCATGCCACTATCTCATGCAATGACTGCCATGCGCCACACAATCTGGTAAACAAAATTCCTTTCAAAGTTCACGCAGGTACTAAAGATATTTATCTGAATATATTTGGAAAACTTGAAGAACCTATTCATGCGGGCGTAAATACCAAACAAGTTGTCAATACCAACTGCAAAAACTGTCATACCATGACAAATTCCACAGTAAATAGCATAGATGTTAAGCCTTTTTGCACGGATTGTCATCGTAATGTTCAACACATGAGAATGAAACCTATTAGTATAAGAAAGGTGGCAGATGCATAACAAGCTTTTTTTATTAATGATTACAGTTTTAGTTATTGTTTCTTTGTTTATTTTTGGCTGTTCTGATGTGAGCAATTTAGAACTCCCGGTGTATAAAACAAAATTAGCTGAAGAAGAACTTCGTAATAGCGCTTTTAAAGATGAGTTTCCACAACAATACGGTTTATACCTGCGCAATGATGAAAGTGAAGTCATGACCGAATACAATGGATCGGTTCCTTACAACAAGCACAATAACCTTGATCCACTTCCAGAAGGGTATAAACACGCTCAGCCTTACCTGAAAAATCTCTGGCTTGGGTATCCTTTCAGCTACGAATATCGTGCCGCACGCGGTCATACTCATGCTGTGGAAGATTTTCTCAAAATTGACCGTATCAATACTTATGCAGAAAAAGGAGGATTGCCCGCAACATGCTGGAATTGTAAAACGCCAAAGATGAATGAGTGGCCAAAGCAGATAGGCGATGGATTCTGGTCAAAAGATGTGAATGAATTCCGTGACAAGCTTGATGCTCGGGATCATACCATTGGCTGCGCCAACTGTCATGAACCTCAGAACATGGAGCTACGATTGTACAGTGTGCCGCTTCAGGATTATTTACAAATGAATGGGAAAGAGTTTAAACAGCTTTCCCGCAATGAAAAACGCGCGTTAGTATGCGGTCAATGCCATGTGGAATATTATTTTATGGATAAATTGTTCGGGATTTATAAAAAAGTTAAGTTTCCGTGGGATAACGGTTTTGATCCAGAGGATATATTCAATTATTATAAGAATCAAGGCGAATGTAAGATTAAAGGATTTGAGGGAAATTTCGTTGACTGGATACATCCAGTTTCCAAAACGCCACTGTTGAAAGCACAACATCCCGAATATGAAACATGGATCAATGGAACGCATGGAGCCGCTGGAGTTACCTGTGCAGATTGTCATATGGGATATATCCGAATGGATGACAAGAAAAAAGTATCTTCTCACTGGTGGACTTCTCCTTTAAAAGATACTGAGCTTCGATCCTGCCGTCAATGCCATTCGGATAAAACACCAGAGTTTTTAAAAAATCGGGTACTTTTTACTCAGAAAAAGACATTTGATCAATTGATCATCGCTCAGGAATTATCCGTTAAAGCACATGAAGCTGTTAGGCTTGCATTAGAGTTTGAGGGTGCTAAAGCAGAAAATTATGAGGACTTAGTGGTTCAGGCACAGCAAATGATTCGGAAAGGTCAATTTTTTTGGGATTATGTATCGGCTGAAAATAGCGTCGGGTTTCATAACCCTGTTAAGTCACTCAATACCTTGGCGTTATCTCAGCAATACAGCCAAAAAGCAATTGATCTTGCCAGCGAATCCACTCAGTTTGCTATTTCCAAAGACTTGGCAGGTGATATTAAACAACTCGTTCCGCCCATGATGAAACACAGCCGAAAATTGCAACAGGATCCAGAACATCTAAACACACACAAGTGGTTTAAGTATTTACAGTTACTTCCAAAGGCAGAAAAAATGTGGGATGGTCAAACAAAGCTTGCAACCTCGGCTAAGCCAACACAATAGCCTTGAGGTGTTTTATATAATATTAACTTTATAACGGAGGTGTACAAATGAAAGGTAAACAAATAAAGAAAGTTTTATTATCAGTAATCTGTGCCATATTTATGTTTGGTATGCTTGGCACCTCACCAATTTATGCTGAACGCGGAGATCGCGAACGTGGAGATCGAAATCATCATGGTGGTCATGATGAGTATCGAAGGGGAATACGAACCAGAATTGTTGAAGCCAAAAAAAGTATTGAGCGTGGTATTGAGCGTGGAAAGCTTACAAGACGTGAAGCACGTAAACTCATTGATGAATTTGATTATATTCTCGATAAAATTGATTATATGAAAGATGACGGCTATCTTAGTCAAAAAGAACGGAATAAAATCAATCGTGATCTTGATAGATTAGAATTTAACATCAGAAAAGAAAAGCGTGATGATGATAGAAATTTTAGACCGAATAAACGTTCTGATGATAATCATCACAGAACTTGGTGAGAATAAAACAATTGCCTGAATCTGGGTTATTCTACTTTGGAGGGCGAACACAAGGTTCGCCCCTACAATTCTGCACGGCACGAATAATGTCTGGCCGAAACGATGATCAAGGCCTGAAAGTCTATACCTCGTCATCCAATAACCAATCACAGACAGACGTTGCCTTCACCCATTCAGGTAATTGAATTCCTGCTGAAATTTTTTCCGTTAAAATTAAACACTCAGATGCGGAAATCCGTTTTCTCGCTTGCTCAAGTCCTTTTAATTCTCTGCCAACGGTGTCTGAATCTAAACATTCAGTTACCTGAATCAAGACTGAATTTTTTGATGAAATAAAAGCTAAAAAATCACATTCCCATCCATTTTTTAAAAAAAAGATTTCTTCTGTGAAGTGTCTTAAATTTGAAAATACCATGTTTTCAAGTAGTTTCCCACGGTCTTCAAAAAAGATATAATTTGAAACCGATGCAAACCCGTTATCATATAAGTATATTTTTTTATTGCTAATTTCTCTTTTTATAACAGAAGGGTCATATTTTTCAACACATGCCATCATATAGATCGAAAAAATGCGTTCCGTTGTTTGATAAATCAGATTTTTGCTGATAGCAATTCCCTGTGATTTAAAATCATTGTAGAGTTTATTTATCGAAAATTCCTTTGTAAATGAACTGATCATACGCTTAATCTGATATTTTAGCATTGATACATCTCTGATTCCGTAAATTTCAATTAAATCCCGATAAATCATTACATTAAAATATTCATGCAAAATTTTTATTTTTAGATGTGAATCTACATTGACGAGTTCGGGATAACCTCCCCATAATATATAGTCCTCATAAGCACGATTAACCATAGAAGCATTTCGAATTGAAGATCGGTCACTCATATCAATATGTTTAAACTGCAAAAATTCTTTAAAAGACAGCGGCATAATTTCATAGGAAATTGCACGACCACGAAGCGATGAAGCAATTTCTTTTGATAGAAAACCTGCATTGGAACCGGTGATAAAAATATGTTTTGTCTGAGTATCATAGATACGGCGGACAAATTTTTCCCATTGATGTAGTTCCTGAATCTCATCGAAAAAGAAATAGCATTGAGAAATTTCAGCTTCAGGATATAACTCAAAATAGGCTTCGAGAATAACATCATAGTGCCCCTCAAGTTCCAATCGTTCATCTTCAAAATTAATATAAAGAATCTGATGCTTAGGTACGCCTTGGTGTTCCAATTCCTTCATAAGCTGAAAAAGCATATAAGTCTTTCCAGCTCTTCTTGGGCCAATAATGGCAACAATTTTTTCAAGATTGATCTCGATATTTTTATGCCGAAAAGTCATCTCAGGATAGGGACGATGATGGAAATCGGAGATAATGCGCTTTAAGATATGTCTCATATGCTTTCCTTAAAATTAAGAATTAAGAAAGGTTTATCATGCAATTTTTGGATCAAGGTCAATATGACACTTACTCGTAGTTACTCTTTTTTCAAATAAAAAATAAAGGTATTGAAAAAAATAATCAACTAACTTACAATTCATCATCAAAATAACAACTTAATTGATTCAATATTGGGTGGATAGTAAAAAATGAATGCGATTCAATTTACGTGTAATGACTTGGTACTGAATGGCTATTTACACATGCCAGAAAATCAGACCAAACCGCCTGTGGTTATTGGTTCTCATGGGTTGTTCAGTTCAGGAGATTCATTAAAACAAATTGCGATTGCGAATGCCTGTAATGAAAATGGCATTGCTTATTTCCGTTTTGACCATCGGGGCTGTGGAAAAAGTCAGGGAAAATTTGAAGAAGTTACCACGCTTGAAAACAGGAAAAATGATCTTTTAGCTGCCGTTGAAACGATCTGTTCCCGACAGGATATTGGCAAGCGTTTTGGACTTTTTGGCAGCAGCATGGGTGGGGCTTGTTGTCTTGCTGCTTCTCATGTACTCAAGTCCCAATATGAACATTTTCGTGCAATGGTTGTACTTGCTGCGCCTCTCACAAGTGATACATTAAAAAAAGCATCTACCCAAACGAGTGTGGATGAACGCATCACGCCTGAATTTTTTCAACATAATCTTCAGTTTGATTTAAGACATCTGTTAGCTGATCTTAGTCATATACTGATCATGCATGGGGATAATGACAGAGTTGTACTCCCTGAAAATGCGCATGAACTTTATGAAGTTGTTCAACATCCTAAAAAACTTGTTGTATTTCCGAATGGCGATCATGTAATCAGTAATAGTGAACACCAAGAACAATTACTTGCTGAAACGGTTCAGTGGTTTAAAACTTATTTATTATAATGCCTGTTCTTAACTCTTTCTTATAATCCAACAAAGTCAATGATGCTATGAGTCATAAATAAGGAGAAAAAATTATGGGAAATTCATTAAAAAGACTGCTTCTTGTTGAAGACAACATGAATGATATTGAACTGATATTAACTGCTTTCAAGGAATATAATTTTGCAAATGAGGTTGTCGTTGTTCAAGATGGAGAAGAGGCGCTTGATTTTCTTCATTGCAGAGGCAAATATGCATTACGCATCAAAGGAAACCCTATTGTTATTTTACTTGATATAAAACTTAAAAAAATTAACGGAATTGAGGTGCTTAAACATATAAAAAGTGAAGAAAAATTAAGACTTATACCTGTAGTCATGCTCACATCTTCCCGCGAAGAAAAAGATGTTATTGAAAGTTATACCTTGGGCGCTAATGCTTATGTTGTAAAACCTGTTGATTTTAAAGAATTTGTTCATAGTGTCAGAGAACTTGGTATATTCTGGGCTATGATCAATGAACCCCCATCTTCCGTCAAATAAAACCTAAGAAAAAAACATGATCACTTTATCTGGATATACAATCACTGAAAGGCTGTATGAAAGCAATCGTTCTGTTGTGTGGAGAGGTATAAGAGATACTGACCGATTGCCAATTGTATTTAAGTTGTTGAGAGATGAATACCCCAGTCCTGAAAAAATTGGACGTTTTCGGAGAGAATTTGAAATTGTCAGGAACTTGAATGTCAATGGCGTTATTCATGTGTATTCTCTTGATAAATATGGGAATAGCTTGATAATGCTTATGGAAGATTTTGGAGGCACTTCTTTGGATCAAATATTTGCTTCAAAGCCTACTGAGATCGACGAAGTGCTTGAACTATCTGTTCAATTGTCTGGCATCATTTCCAAAATTCATCAGAAACAAATTATCCATAAAGATATTAATCCGTCTAATGTGGTATGGAACCCAGCTACCGGAATAGTCAAACTCATTGATTTTGGTATTGCGACAGAACTGCCTTATGAATTTCAGGAAATTGTCAATCCCAAAACCATTGAAGGTACACTTGCGTATATCTCTCCAGAACAAACCGGAAGAATGAATTGCCCAATTGATTACCGGTCAGATTTATATACATTCGGAGTGACCTTATTTGAACTCTTAGCTGGACATAAACCGTTTAATACATCTGATCCACTATCCATAATTCACTGTCATATTGCTCAGACTCCACCGTTTTTGACTGATGTAAATCCAAAAATTCCTTCTATTCTGTCGCACATTATTCAAAAATTATTATCCAAAACGCCTTCGGATCGATACCAAAGTGCTCAGATTTTAAAAAGCGATTTGGAACACTGTCTGAACGATCTAAAAAAAAAAAAAAAAATCAAAGAAT
>PDZT01000107.1 GCA_002753105.1 Deltaproteobacteria bacterium YD0425bin50
TGACCAAAACAACAATCAATATCCATTTATGAACATGGAGACTGTATGGAAAAAACAATCAATGAGGTGTTTTATCATCGAACTCAGAAATACCAAGATCGTGTTGCCGTTGAGAAAAAAAGACATGGTCAATGGGAAAGTGCCACATGGAATGAATACTATCAGCGGGCAAGAACTGTTGGTTTAGCACTATATGATATTGGTATAAAAAAAGGGGATCGGGTAGCTCTGCTTTCGGAAAACCGATTGGAATGGTTATATACGGATATGGGGGTACTCGGTATTGGCGGATGTGTTGTTCCGATTTATACTACATTGTTAGCAGATGAAATTGAATATATCGTTCAGCACAGCGGAGCCAAAGTAATTGTGGTTGAAGATAGACAGCAACTGAACAAGGTATTGGGCTTGATTGAAAAATGTCCGTCTCTTGAGCGTATTGTGGTCATAGAAAAAGACGATATCTATGAACCCCATTATTTTTTAACTCCGTTTGATGCGTTAATGGAACAAGGCCAACAGCTTTTTTCATCGAATCCAGCGCGTTTTGAAACATTGGCATCTGACGTAAATCCTGAAGATTTGGCAACTATTGTTTATACTTCAGGAACCACAGGTACGCCAAAAGGTGCAATGGTTACGCATAAAAATATCATGGCGGTTATCCATTCATTGGATGCAATTCGGCCACGATATGCTACAGATCAGGACAATTCAGTGCCGTTTTTACCATTAAGCCATGTATTTGAACGGGCGGCGGGTCACTTTTATGGGATGTATGTTGGAGTGACGGCATCATATGCTGGAGGGATTAATACTATTCTTGATGACTTCAAAGAAAAACGTCCAACTATTGTGTTAGCGGTTCCTCGAGTATGTGAAAAAGTATATCAGCGGATTCTTGCACGAGTCAAATCACAGCCTTTTTTACAACAACAGATGTTTTACTGGGGACAAAAAATTGGTATTAAAATGAGTGAATACCGCGAAAAAAAACAAACACCGCCGCTCTTGTTACAAGCCAAGTACAAATTTGTATATGAGCTTATTTTTAAAAAACTGAATGAAGCGCTTGGCGGACGGGTTCGATGGATGACGGCTTCTGGAGCACCAACATCACGGGATATTCTGCTGTTTTTTAATGCCGCAGGAATTATGGTAATTGAAGGTTATGGCATGACCGAATGTTTTGCACCGGCTACCATGAGCCGGTTAGATGATTACAAGATTGGCACTGTTGGAAAGCCGTTGCCTAATGTGGATATTAAAATCGATACAGATGGAGAAATTCTCGTCAAAGGCGAGAATGTGTTTACAGGTTACTGGAAATTGGAAGAAGCCACCAAGGAAGCATTTAACGAGCAGGGATATTTTAAAACAGGGGATATTGGACAATTTGATGAAGATGGATTTTTAATGATCACAGACCGTAAAAAAGACTTGATCATTACTTCAGGTGGAAAAAACATTGCGCCTCAAAAAATTGAAGGAATTTTTAAATTTGATCCTTTGTTTAGTAATATGATTGTGATTGGTGAACGTAAGAAATTTTTATCTGCGTTGCTCACGATTAACTTAGAAGAAGCTTCAAGACTTGCTTCTGATCATGCTATTTCTTTTACAACCCCAGAAGCATTATTGGAAGACAGCTCATTTTTAAAGATTGTGGATAGACATGTTCAAGAGCGAAATAACCTGTTAGCACGATTTGAAACCATCAAGAAATATAAAATTATCAAGCAGGAATTCACTCAAGACAGGGGTGAACTCACTGCATCCATGAAAATGAAACGCAACATTATTGTTCAGCGGTATCAGTATTTGATTGATGAGATGTATGAAGGTGAATAACACATTTTAGTTTATTTGTAGTGGTAGTGGTGTATTGCAGAATACGCTACTACATCAATTTGCTCGTAACTAACATAATCCTTGAAAATTTTATCTTCATCTGTTAGAAATTTTTCTTAATCAATGCGATGTTTCATAATTCAAGGGTGTGGTTTGTAAAAAAAATGGGGAATGATTTTTTGAAAAATCCCGAAAAAAGGAGACGAAGACATGAGAAAAAATTATTTTTTTGGAGTAATTGCGATAGTTCTTCTGTTAGCACAAGTATGTACAGCCGAATATAAAATTGGTGTATTGGCAAAACGGGGCGCTCCAATATGTATGCAGCAATGGGGAGCGACAGCAGCGTATTTAACAGAAAAATTAGGAGAACCTTTTGTTATTGTTCCCTTAAAATTTGAAGCTATTGAACCTGCTGTAAAAGCCGGAGAAATTGATTTTGTCCTTGCCAATTCTGCTTTTTATGTTACGTTAAGTGAAAAGTATCAAGCACAGGCAATTGTTACTTTAATCAATTCGTCTCAGGGAAAGTCTGTCAAAGAATTTGGTGGAGTTGTTTTTGTAAAACAGGACAGTCCAATTCAATCTCTTTCTGACATCAAAGGGAAACGGTTCATGTGCGTAAACTTTGGTTCGTTTGGTGGCGGATTGATGGCATTTCGTTTATTGATTGAGAATAATATTGATCCTAAAAAGGACTGTGCGGCCTTTTTAGAGGGAAATAAGCATGATAATGTGGTTTTGGCTGTTCTGAATGGTACTGTAGATGCAGGAACAGTACGCTCTGATACATTAGAAAGAATGCAGGAAGAAGGGAAAATTAAACTGGATCAATTCCGAATTCTGAATCAAATGAAGGATGATTTTCCATTTGTGCATAGTACCCGTTTATATCCAGAATGGCCTATGGCAAAATGTCCCAAAACTGATACTCAACTTGCTTCAAAAGTGGCTGGTGCTTTAAAAGCAATGCCTGCAGATTCTGAAGCTGCAAAACAGGCCAAAATTTCAGGATGGGCTGATCCGCTTGATTATAAAGAAGTTAAAGAGTGTTTGGATATTGTAAAAAATAAATTTGGGAGTCTTGGAGAAGTCCAATGAAGAAAACCATTACCGCTAAATTTATCTCTATTGTTGCGGGATGCACTGTTATTCTAATGCTTATCCTTGCGTTTGTCATTCTTTCTACTGCGAATCAATCGCAAATAAAACAAACGCAAGGCTTTATCAAAAGTTTAAGGGAAGAAGAAGTTAATCAGGAAAAACTGCTTAAAAAAGCACTGGTTACCCGAGCTAAAGCGATTGCTGATTTATTGGCTGAAAACGGTGCGAATTTAATTATTGGCTATGACTTTGAAGCATTAAACCGATTAGCTCAAAGTGCACTAAAGGAAAAAGATATTGTTGCTGTTCATTTTCATGATAAAACCAATAAACTTCTTACTCAGCAAATGAAGATCAATACCCAAGAAGGGGAAAAAATCACACAGCCAATCGTATTTGAAAACGCTGTGATCGGTTCTGTTGAAATTGATTTGGATTATGTATTTGTCAAAGAAAGTATTCAGCAATTATCGAAACGAATTAATAACATCGTTTCAGAAGCCGATTTAATACAGAAATCCTCATATAAAAAAATTTTGTTTAGCATTGTTTTCATTTTAATTGTGGGTGTACTTGCATTATGCTTTATTATTTTTAAATCCTTGATCATGATTATTACTAAACCTATTGCAGACGTTGTTTATGTAACTGAAGAAATGTCACAAGGCCATTTGAACAAGCGATTTTTAGAAACTGTTCAAACATCTTGTGCTAAACTTAAAAATTGCAATAACACTGATTGTCCATCGCATCCGGATAGTCATGAATATAAACGAGGTGCATGCTGGCTAGTTGCTGGATCAAGTGCATCTGAAATCAAGTGCCCAGCCATTTTAAAAGGTAAAGCCAACGGTGGATTGGATAGCTGTGAAGAATGCCACGTTTATCAAAGTATGAATTTAGATGAAATTCAGGTTCTGTCTCGTAGTTTGAATATGTTTATTGTAAATTTACACAAAATGATCAAAACCATCACTAATCAGGCAGATAAACTCAATTCTTCGTCATCACAATTATCCATTATTTCAAGCCAAATGGATAGTTCAGCAGATAAGATGGCTTCCAAAGCATCGAATGCATCCATAGCATCAGAAAATGTTACGCATAATGTTGGATCAGTAGCTACAACCATTGAACAGTCAAGCGTATCTGTATCTAATATTGCTGATATTACTGATGGAATAAAACGTAAAGTCATTGAAATGTCTGATTTTGCACAAAAAACAGCGAATAATGTTCATGAAATGGCCCAGTCCAGTGCTGATATGTCTCATGAAATTAATAATATAGCCGCAGCCATTGAAGAAATGACTGTTTCTTTAAATGAAGTCGCCAAAAACACAGCCGATGCGAATACAATTTCACAAAATGCAAAATCGCAAACCAATGAAATCAGAACACGGATGAATGCGCTTGTGAAGGCATCCAAACAAATTGGAAAAGTAGTGAGTGTTATTAAAGACATTGCAGATCAAACCAATATGTTAGCGTTGAACGCGACCATTGAGGCAGCAGGAGCTGGCGATGCTGGTAAAGGATTTGCCGTTGTTGCTGGAGAAGTTAAAGAACTGGCTAAACAATCTGCAGATGCAACCGATGAAATCGCAGAACAAATCGCAGCTATTCAAAAAACAACAGATGAAGCTGTGGCTTCGATAAATCAGGTAAGTCAGATTATTGATAAAACAGCGACAATTAGTCATATCATTGCATCAGCAGTTGAAGAACAAACCGCAACAGCCAATGAAATTAGCAAAACTATTGCAAAAAATGCCCAAAAAGTAAAAATCGTTGCTGAAAATGCAAATGAATCAGCATCATTAGTCAGCGAAATTGCAAAAACCACGGATGAAACTTCTAAAACCATTATTTCTGTTGCACTGCATGTTGAGGAATTAAATAATGGTGTGAAAGACGTTGCCAGTTCATCAGCAAAGGCAGCACATGGAGTACAGGATATATCTAATGATATTCTCGAAATTAGCCAGATGTTAAAAGAAATGGCTGTTGGCACAGAACAAACCACAAACGCTTCTACTGAGTTAGCCGGTATGGCTAAAATGCTTTTAGAACTCGTTTCAAAATTTAAACTTTAGCTTTCCTGCTTCCTGCTTTACATGATACTAAAAATTCCATAAGATCGCTATAAGACATGAAACCTCAAATCGCCTTTCGTTTTTTATCCTTCATGCATCTGTAAACATAAAAAAGTAAATTATTTGACTGTTCTGTTATTAAGTATTCTGATTAATTTGCCGATTAAAATAATAACTTCTATTTCCAATTTCTATTCAATATTGCTGATAGTTTAAAAACACATTGGTGAGCCAAGGTGAATTTATGAAAATAAATCAATTTGAAATCAAGCAGGCATCTGAAAGGCAGTATCAGGAATACAATGAAATCATAGAAAAACATACCATTCAACGTATTCAACCTCGGGATATGGCTGTTGAACCAACAGTTCAGAATAACAAAACCATACCTGATATTACTCTCAGTCTGTCAAAACAAGCCATAGATACCTTTGATGCTAAATCTTATTTACCTGCGCTTTCTGCAGCTCAAGTACCCCAGCTAATTGAGCCTGAAGTTCTGGTTGATAAAACTCTTGAACCCAGATTTGATATGCTTATTCGATTGATTGAAGCAATTACCGGAAAAAAAATTAAAATTTCAAATTTAATGGATGAACAAATGTCACCACCTGAAGCACAAGATACGTCAACATCAGGTGATGCATTACCTCAATCTGTTGAGTCTATAGAACGATATGAAACCTATTATGAACGTGAATTTAGCCAATTTAATGCAAATGGTTCTATTCAAACTGAAGACGGTAAACAAATTGAATTTAATCTTCAACTCGTTATGAATCGGGAATATTATTCTGAAACACAAACCAGTGTGACTAACGCAAGACAGTTAAAAGACCCTTTAGTAGTGAACTATCAGGGAGATGCGGCATCGCTTTCAAATATGAGTTTTGAGTTTGATATTGATAATAATGGATTATTTGAAGTTATTCCATTATTACAATCTGGAAGTGGCTTTCTTGTACTGGATAAAAATCAGGATGGTATTGTGAATAATGGAACTGAGCTTTTTGGAACCACAACAGGAAATGGTTTTCAGGAATTGGCAGTACATGATTCAGATGGCAATACCTGGATCGATGAAAATGACCGGATTTATGAAAAATTGTCAGTTTGGCTAAAAGATGATCAAGGACATGACCGATTGATCCCTTTAATGGATGCAGGTGTTGGTGCTATACATCTGAACCCTTTACGTACTGAATTTTCATTTAAGGATAAAGACAATCAAACCACAGCTCAAGTTAAACAAACAGGTATTTATGTTGGAAACAATGGGCAAGTGAATACCATTCAACAGATTGATTTTAGTGTTTAACCTCTGTTGATTACTTATTTTTAAACATTATCTAACTGTAAAAATTACCTTTTCAGTTTCCATCAATTTTTGTTGATCACGAAAAATAATAGCATACACAGCATGTTCCCCTTGTTCTACATGCCATGGATAGATACTGGAACATCTTTTTTCCATAGGCTTCTGATCAATAACCCAAGCGACCTCATCATGTTGTTGAAGGTCATCAATAAAAAACTGGAATTCCTGATTCTGCCTTGGAATTCTTGGATCAATCGCTAACATAAGACCGTTCACTGGCCTTACCACATGCGGTTTTTCAACAGCCGTAGCTATAT
This sequence comes from Deltaproteobacteria bacterium YD0425bin50, assembly GCA_002753105.1. GTDB lineage: Bacteria > Desulfobacterota > Desulfobacteria > Desulfobacterales > YD0425bin50 > YD0425bin50. The sequence goes on from PDZT01000107.1 coordinate 6,687, forward strand.
TTGGGCTTTCAGTTTTTGTTGTTTCAATAAACCATTCAGTATAATGACTCACGCCTTTTTCAGTTTTTATTTTTACATCTTTTGGAATTAATTTGGGAGAAAAGGCTAACGGGCGAGTATCTGCCATTCGATTGAGTTCATAAAATACGCTGCGCAAAACCAATGCCGGGCCTAAAGAACCGGTTATTCCATATGTTGGCGTTTGATCTAAATTGCCCATCCATACACCTACTGTATATCGATAATTATATCCAACCGCCCATGCATCTCGATAATCACTTGAAGTTCCGGTTTTAATTGCTGTTTGAACAGGTATGCGTAAAATATTTCCATCGCCAAATTCAAGTCGTCTTGCATTAGAATCTGATAAAATATGGCCAATTAACGATGCAATTTCAAAAGAAAAAATCCGTATAGGTGTTCTTGCAGTCAATTGTTCTGGTACAACAGCTAATGGAATGAAAACGCCTTGTCTTGCTAAAACGGAATAGGCTTGAACAAGTTCAAATAAGGAAACTTCACCATTTCCAAGTGCCAAGCCCAAGCCATAATGGTCTGGATGCTGGTTTAAACTCTTAAAACCAAGTGTATGGAGTTTTTGGTAATAATAGTCCTGACCTATAAACTGAAGCGCACGAATTGCTGGAATATTTAAGGAGTTGCCAAGCGCATTTCGTAAGGTGACTGGGCCATAATGAGTGCGGCTATAATTACGATATGTGTGTAAACCTCTGCCAACCGGTTCCATTAAAGGTGAATCATCAATCAAGGTTGCTGCAGTCCATCCTTTTTCAAGTGCCATTGCATATAAAAAAGGCTTTAATGCAGACCCGGGCTGTCTCGGTACAGTAACCGCATTAAACCAATTGGCATCCATTCCTGATTGATCACAGCCAACTGCCCAAGCCAAAATTTCATTTGTCTTATGATCTGCAACTAACACAGCTCCATGTTTTACGTGTTGATTAGCCATGTTCTGTAAGCCCTGATTTAAAATTGACTGAACTTTTTGCTGAAGATTCGCATCTATCGTTGTAAACTGAATACCATGCTTGGATATGGGCAAATCCTTGGATATATGTTGTACATATCTTACAAAATGCGGAGCAATATACTCTTTTGGGGATTGGCTCAGACAAAATTTTTCCTGTTTAATTTGTTCAACAATTGATGTCGTAATAATCCCTTGGTGATGAAGGCGGGCAGCAAGCTGATGGATTGAAGATTCAATGCGTTTGGAATTTGAATACAGATCAAGTCGTGATGGCGATCTGACAAGTACGGCAAGAGCAATCATTTCTTTATGAGTAAGCGTGTCAAGGTCTCTATTAAAATAATATTGAGCTGATTGATAAACACCTCGTCGGTTAGCTGCATATGGGATTTGATTCAAATAAAATTCAAGAATATCTGATTTTGTGGCTTGTTTTTCCAAATGAGTTGCTTCAAAACCTTCAATCAACCGGGAACTCAATGTTCTTGGTCTTTTATGAATCATTCTGACGACTTGTTCTGTGATTGTGCTTGCTCCACGTATTTTATTCCATGCGATGATATTTTGATACAGCGCATTAAGCCGAGCAATCCAGTCGATACCGTGATGGGTATAAAACCGTTTATCTTCTGAAATAATAAATGCCTGTTGTAAAAACTGAGGGATTTCATGTAGCCGAACATAATGAAATACATTCCATTCTGTATCGTAAGGCTGATGTAAAGGTCTTCCATGCCTATCTACGCATACTATTTTCTGACCTTGTTGGCGGATCTGCTCAAAGAAATCCTTTGGAATATCCTTTAATTGTCTTTGAAATGACCAAACCATCACAAGAGCAGATATCAGAATGAAAACTGTTGTTATTTTTAATCCTAAACCGAATCGTTTCATGTGGTTGTTCTCATGTGGTTGACTACCACACTGCTTTTTCAAAATGTTCACGAATATTCTTATCTTTTGTGATTAACTGAGCATTTTGTTTGAGTAAGACCTCGGCGACAATTAAACGGTCAAAGGGATCTCTGGTCCAGTTTAGAGTTCGAGCTTGGACAGCAATAAGCGAAAATGGAGTTGTACTTATTTGCAACCCAATATCTTCAGACAATGCAGATAATACTGTATCTGATGGTTCGGATATTCTGCCGATTTCAAAGAGATATTGGATTTCGAGATCAACCATTGGCGAGACAAACAGGTTACCCTCTTCAATTGCATCAATAGCCGTTTGAGATAGTTTTTCAATTCTTTTTTCATACAGCCAGCATACAATATGGGTATCTAAATAAACTAAAGATTGTGAGATTCGTTCCATTCATCCACCTTAATCATTACCAATTCATCAGGATCACATTTAAGTAATTGTCGATGTTTTAATTTTTCAAGTTTAGAGAATTTCCTGTTTGGTTTTAATGGAATAGAAACAGGTTTTATCAAAAAACCATCCTGAAGTTCAAAAAATTCAATCTCTTTCCCTTGCAATTTTTTAAATACTTCGAGTGGAAAGGTGATTGGGTTTGATTCAATTCTAATTGATTCCATGTTATATCTCCTTTTTCCATTAATTTTTCAACATCCACAATATATAGCCATTTATGAGATTATCTGATGGTTCGATAATGATTATATTCTTGCAACAACACGATTACGACCACTATTTTTTGCAGTATAAAGCATCGTATCTGCAATTTTTATCATTTCATCTAATGTGTCCATAATCGTTGAACAGATACCAATGCTTACGGAAATACGGAAGGCAATATGTTTATTTACTGTTATTTCTAAGCATTCTATATGGTGGCGAATGTTTTCAAAAAGTTGCATACATTCGTGTGGGGTTTTGCCTTTAATCACAATGCAAAATTCTTCACCGCCAAACCGTGAAACAATAGAGTGTCCATTGAGAAAACTGATTAAAACCCTTGAAAGCTGCTTTAAAACAAGGTCACCAGCATCATGGCCATACGTGTCATTGATCGATTTAAAAAAATCGATATCTAATAAAGCAATCGTTAATGTGTCAGTCTGCTCTTTTAAAGAATTTAACCAAGAACCTCCAGCTTCAAACAAATACCGACGATTGTATAACCCTGTTAAATAATCTTTATTTGAAATATCTTTAATTTTTTCAATATAGTCAATTAATTCAAGTTGTTGATTAATTCGACAATAGAGTTCTTCGCTCACAAAGGGTTTTTCAATAAAATCATTTGCACCTGTTTTAATAAAACGGGCTGACATTGTTTTTTTACCCTGACTTGACATGCCAATAACGGGTAATTCATGTTTTTTATATAGTGCCCGAATATATTCAATCAATTGAAATCCATCCATCTGAGGCATATCATAATCAGTTAAAACAATTTTAATATCAGAATGATGATCGAGTAGTTCAATTGCTTTTTGACCGTTTTCCGCCTCAAAAAGAGTATAATTATAAATTTTTAAAAGAGCTTGAATCGACTTACGAACAATTGGAGAATCATCGACAATCAAAATTTTTATTCCAGAATTGGTTAGTATCCGATGAACCATTGAGACCAGATAATCAATCTGAAATTCACCTGTTTTTATAATGTAGTCCACAACATGTTTTGACCATATGTATTCTCTGATTTTATCATTATATTCACTCGTAAAGACAATGATCGGTATATGATATGAATTGACAAGATCAACGATTTCGAATTGTTTGGCATCGGGCAGATAGAGATCGATGAGACCAAGAGTATAGTGAGATGCATCGTGATTCAAATTTGTTTCTGTCTCACAATACGAAGTCAACCAGACAACCTCTTGACTCAATTCATTTTCGATTCGTTTTTTAATTGATTTTCCGATAATGAGGCTATCTTCAACAAGCAATATTCGCTGCATATATACCCTTATGTTATAAACGTAGTGTTACTGATGCTTCACCTGATCTAAAATTTCTCTGATAGAAAATGCCAAAATCCGCATATCAAGTGGTTTATTAAGGTATTTTGCTATTCCAAACTGATACGATGTTTCTTTGGATATCTTTTCAGTAAATCCAGTACAAAGAATAACCGGTATATCTTTTCGAATGCGAAATAACTCTTCAATCATCTTATCACCAGTAATTAATGGCATATTCATGTCAGTAATAACAAGATCAAAGACATGAGGATGTGATGCAAACATGTGTATTGCTTCTATTGGATTTTCAGTCACTTCAACAGAATAGCCCAATCGTTCTAACATTTGTTTAGAAATTTCTACAAGAGCCTTCTCATCATCAACAAGCAAAATATGTTCATTTCCCATTGGAAGATTTGTTTCAATGCTGGATTCTGTAACGGCTTCTGCATCTACAACCGGAAAATATACATAAAAAGATGTGCCTTTTCCAAGCTCACTATAAACAGAGATTGCGCCATCATGACCTTTTACAATCCCATGAACTACCGATAAGCCGAGCCCAGTCCCTTTACCTGTGGATTTAGTAGAAAAAAATGGATCAAATATTTTATCCATGTATTCTGGAGCAATTCCATGCCCTGTATCGCTTACCGTAAGTTTGACATACTTACCTGATTGGATACCATACATTTTTTTGGATGTTTCTTCGTCAAGGTAAACATCCTGAAGCCCGATTTCTAAAATCCCGCCATTTTCCTGCATGGCATGAGCTGAGTTCGTGCACAGATTAATCATTACTTGGTGGATTTGGATAGGATCACCATAAATTGTGCCACAATCTTCAGGAATATTTTGCTGAATGGAGATATTTGAAGAAATGGAAGCCCGTAATAACTTAATCGATTCCTTTATAATG
>PDZT01000108.1 GCA_002753105.1 Deltaproteobacteria bacterium YD0425bin50
TCAAACAAGAAATCATGTCAATTATTGATATCCCTCATTCCGAATCTATTATTACAGCGAAACCCTATGTGATTCTCATCGTTGGTGTAAATGGTGTGGGTAAAACGACCACGATAGGCAAATTAGCCTCATATTATTCGAAGCTTGGAAAACGGGTATTGATTGCAGCAGCAGATACATTTAGAGCGGCAGCCAATGAGCAGCTTACTATATGGGCAGAACGTGCCGGTGCGGAAATTGTAAAACATAAAGAAAATTCTGACCCGGCAGCAGTTGCTTTTGATAGCATAGAAGCTGCAATTGCCAGAGATATGGATATTGTGATCATTGATACAGCAGGCCGACTTCACACCAAGGTTAATTTAATGGAGCAATTGAAAAAAATTAAACGAACTGTTGAAAAAAGAATAGCAGATGCCCCACATGAAACCCTAATCGTTGTGGATGCAACCACAGGTCAAAATGCGTTAAACCAGTGTCGTCAATTTCATGAATCGATTGGCATTACAGGTATTACGATGACCAAAATAGATGGAACTGCCAAAGGTGGTATTGTTATTGGTATTATTCATACCCTGAATGTGCCGCTGAAATATCTTGGATTTGGCGAAACAATCGATGATTTTGAACCATTTAATCCACAGATGTTTGTCGATGCTCTGTTTTAAAATAATACGTTTTTTTGTTATGTATTTAGGTGAATACGCTATAGAAAGTCATGTATAATGGATACATTTTTTTTACTCCTCATTTTACATTCACTTCATAACGATATGTTAAGACTAATGAAAAGCAATTTCATGCGTAATGCCAAGAAAAAAAACGCCGATGAAGTACTTTCTTTTCGTGATGTATTCTGGAAATATCGTGATGCAGCCTTGATGAAGCTAAATCTATCTTATGAAAAGCAACGAGAAAAAATTCTAAAAGCAGTTCTTATGAACAATACATTAGACGATATAAGATCAGTACATTGGCATAAGAAACTCAAGGTAATCCATTATATCGGACAACTAGGGCCAGGAGGTTCAGAGAGGCAGTTGTGCTATTTGGCTACAACACTTTATAAAAGAGGAATCGATACGTCTGTACTCGTGAATAAAATGATTGAGGGTGATACTGGCCATTATGTTCCTCTTTTTATTCAGGGAAACGTCCCTGTTAAAACAATATGGTCTGGCTCTAATAGGGCATCTAATAGTCATAGAATCATTTCTCACAGCATCAAGACACAATCGATGCTGAGTAAAGAGGCAATGAAATGTATTCCTGTATATATAAGTCGATACGTCTATTCACTTGCTAATGAACTTATCATAAAAAAACCTGATGTTTTGCATTGCTGGCTCGATTTTTGTAATATTTTAGGTGGGTTAGCTGGATTTATAGCGGATGTACCGTTAATTATATTAAGTGGTCGTAGTGTTAATCCAACGCATTTCCCATGGTTGAACCAACCTTGGTTTTATGATTGGTATAAAGTGCTGTGTCAAAGCAAACGCGTTGTGTTTCTGAATAACTCAAAAGCTGGAGCGCAAGATTATGCCAAGTGGCTTGATATGTCACCGAATGCTATTCAGGTCATCTCTAATGGATTAGACTTTAGACAATTTAATGGGGTATCTCTCGACAAGGTGGCATCATTTAGAAATTCAATCGGAATTTCAGATAGCGTTCCTCTTGTCGCAGGAATTTTCAGGCTAACCCCTGAAAAACGTCCTTTGGATTTCCTTGCTGTGATTCAATTCGTCCAAAAAACAATTCGTGATCTGAAGGTTGTAATTATTGGAATAGGTCCATTAGAGAATCAAATAAAAAAAAATATACAAGAAATGGGATTAGAGAATACTGTCTATCTGCTTGGTAGGCGAACGGATATTCCAATTATACTGAAAGCAATCGATGCTATTCTTCAGGTGTCAGAGAATGAGGGATCTCCTAACACGTTAATAGAAGCCCAATACATGGGGGTTCCAGTTGTAACAACACAGGTAGGAGGTACACCAGAGGTTGTTATTGATGGAGTAACTGCATTTCTACATGCTGCTGGTGATATAGTCGGTTTGGCCAATAGTCTGATTCGTATTCTTAAAGATAAGCAGCTTGGAAGCAAAATGGGTATGAATGGTCATATGTTTATATCCTCTCATTTCTCTATTGATCGAATGGTTAATGAAACCTTAAAATTATATGGGTATCAGCAAGAACAAGAAGAATTGCATCAATTAGACAAACCTCTAAAAATTTAATAGATGGTTTATAGGTTGGATGTTTTAACGTTGCAATACAATACGTCATTCCGGAAAAAATTGAAAAATGAATATTTTTCAATTTTTATCCGGAATCCAGAATATTTGTATTTTGCAGCTTCTCTGGATTCCGGGTTAAAAACAGAAAACCTAACCGGTTTTCTGTTTTTCCCCGGAATGACGGTTCCATTTTGTTCAATTTATTCAGTCCCCAACCTTTAGATACGCCCTATTCAAACCCATCCAATCGCTACGGTCATCACTTTTACACCCTGAATCTGTAGCTCACCTGAAATCTGATTGAGGATTTCCTCATCTTCCACTGGAGTAAACAAGGCAATCGTTACAGAATCTAACCCTAATTGATGAGCATAGTCTGCGGCTTGTTTTCGTGAACTTTCCATCTTGGATTGACTTTTAAAGCTTTTGACTTCGATAATCCCTTTTTTATTCCCACATTTTATATGTAAATCCACACGACCATTTCCAGTTGGAAATTCAGGGCTGATCACGCAACGGTCTTCTATAGCGTCGCGGAGCCATGCGTACAAATGAAAATGTCCGACCGCTTCGGTGATATGCAAATCAGCGCGTCGAGGTTGCTCTTTCCATGGGTTTAAGCCTTTGGCTTTCAGACGTTTCAAATAGGCTTTATAGCGATTCAGCAGAGCCGGAAGATTTAATACGGGAGCGTCAAATACATCTGAAAGCCTGTCTAAAGGTTCTATAGCTAAAATCGGGAGCCGGTCAGGGAGTAAATCATAAGTTAAGGCATTGTAGAGCCGCAGTTGAATGAAAGACGAAGCAAACCGACAGATGGTTTTTCGTTTGCCAGAACTATCTAAAAGCGTTTCAGAAATGATAACCCCGTTTAAATATAAGTAAGCGCACCAATCGGCATCTAAAGAGAAGAGAATATCTGACATGGAAAAGAGGGCGAGCACATGTTCAACATAATCCGCGCGCACTTTTTTAACTAAATTTAAGATCGTATTGTTCCATTCCACATGGAGCGCAGCTTCATAAACCTCATCCCACACATCCATATCAATCGCTTTGAATTTCTGGAGATTATACTTTTCCGTTAACAATTCTCCAAACCAACTGACCAGACCGGGCTGTCCCCGCGTAACATCATAAATGGTCTGTACCACTTCCGGTTGAACCGGTTGTCCGCTCTCTGTCTGATATTGCTGATATAAATCGATGACCTCTTCTTTCGTAAAATTCGGGACATGAAGAGATCTCTGGATATTAAAGGGCGATCCCCGCAGGCTTTCCACGCCTAAAACCGCCCGAACACCAATAAGAGCGAGACCGTGCAGAGAATTGTTGCTGCGGTCTAAATAGAGTTCTCTGAATTGATTGACCAGCATGTCTAATAACATGGGCGGGGTAGTATCCACCTCATCAATGAACAGGATTAAAGGCTTATTCCATAAACCACCCTTTAAAAACAGGTTATAAAAATCGCGCCATGTTTTGATAGACGGTTTCCCGGGTAATTCATCTTCTAAAATAGCACTTAACCCTTCAGGGAGTATTGATTGGTCGATGGGGATATCTTTTTTCATCCCCCTTAAACGCCCTAGCGAAAAGGAATGAACCGCGAAAAAATCTTTATATTCTGTTTCGATCTGCTGTTTTACCTGCCGCATCAGCCATGTTTTACCGGTCTGGCGGGGTGCCCAGATGGTAAAGAAATGCCCTCCTTTCTCAGGCTTTCCGATCAATTGAGCTTTGCATTGTTCAATCAATCCGTTACGTTCAATACAAAAATGCTCCTGTGAATCCACAGGGCCATAAGAATGAAACTGTCGCATATTTTTCCTCCTGTTTTTCTTTAATGATCGCTTTTTCGAAATCAAGGCCTATAAACCAGAAGTTTGTTTTTTTAAAAGCATATCAATGGTCTGAACCAAATCTTCATCTCGAAATGGCTTGTATAAAATCGTATCAATATCACTGGATTCTTTATCTTTATTTTCTATTGACAGACGATTTTCAATTAATTGTTTCTCAAGAAAATCATTTTGGGTTGTAATGAGTATAATCGGTAAGTCATCTTTAGAAAAACGTTTCCGAATAGTTTTAGCCAATTGCAACCCATTGATTTTTGGCATATTGAGATCGGTTATTAAAATATCCGGTTTGGATGTCAATACATGCGATATTGCTTGTTCAGGCATATTAAATGGAACAGGATGATAACCTAAGGCTGTTAGCTGTTTTTCATATAATTTTAGAATCATTTTTGAATCATCGACAACGCAAATTGTCAGTTTAGGTTTTACCCCATGAGCTTCATCAACTTGTTGAGTCTCAGAAAAAGCTCCATATCGCTGGGTCATATAACTTCTTATTTCAGGACTTGCTTTTGTAGATATATATTCTTTTGCAATTGCAGCAAAATCATCATGAGAAATGAGATGAGCGATAACAGTATCGGCCTGAGCATCAATGAGGCTTTCAACAATCTGTTGTTGATTACGACGTTGCAAAAGTGTCTTTAAATCATCTAATGGAATAATTCCAAAATGCCTATTGATTGCATTCGCGGCTGCAAGTCTTACTTGTTCTTCTTCATCCTCTAATCCCTTAAAAAGGTTTAGATTCAATGCAGATGTTTTTATCCTGCCAATCGCTTCAAATAGTGCAAATCGTATGTTTGAATTCTCTTTATGGGTTTGCATTAGGTTTTCAAATACGGATAAAGCTGATGAATCGCCAATATTCCCTAAAATATTTATCGTATGAATAACAACATCATCAGATGCTGATTCTAACTGATTGATTAAAAAAGGAATGGATTTATTTCCAATTTCAATCAGATAATCCATCGCCCAATTTCTCACATCTGTATCACTAGAACCAATCATATATACGAGTTTTTCTATGGCTTCATCAGATTGAATATCTGCTAAGGATTCAACGATAACCTGATCAATACCATATATACCGGTTAAAGAATTCGCTAAATAATCCACAGCAGCAGGTGAATTGAATCGCCTTAAAGCATATATCGCTTCATAACTGATGTCATGGCTATGATGTTGGATTAATTGAGCAAGTCGCGGAATGCAATCTATATGTTCAAACGCTGCAATGGCTTTTATGATTTCTCTAAGTAAGTTTGGATTTTCTTCTTCATGAAGTAACCGCTCTAAAATCGATTTGAATTGAGGAATTTTTAATTGACCCGCAATTTTAATAAATATATGGCGGCGAGGATGATCTTGTTTGTCCATATATGCAAGCATTGCAAGTGGATTGTGTTTTATTTTTTTTATTAAGATTCGACATAAATTTTCTTCAAATTGATGCCCATGAACATCCAGACTTGCAATATACAAGAGAATGGGCAAGGAAAAATAAAAAGGAGCTTTGTTGAGTTCATTGAGTACGCGTAGTTGCACTGCAGGACTAATGGTTGGAAAAAAACTACACAGCGCTTTTGTTTTAACAATATCGGTTTGTTTAAGACAATAAAACAGTTCATCTAAAAAATGTTGATCGGTTTCGCTAATCATGCACATCTCTAACAGATTGTTTATATGGATTTTTTAGGTCTATTTATTCTTGATTTGATAAAAAACGGTTTTTAAGTAGCGTTTTGGTTCAAATAGGTCTGTATCATTGATTAAAGATTCTGTTGAGCCAATCAATAAATACCCATCTGGCTCTAAAATAGAGGCAAGTTTCTGGTATAATTTCCTTCGATCATGAGTTGTAAAGTAAATCATCACATTTCGACAAAAGATAATATCAAATTTGCCTACCCCAGCCACCGGTTGCATTAAATTTATTTTTTTAAAAACAGCCATTGCACGAAGTTCATCTTTAATTCGCCATGAATCACCATCGCGAATAAAATACTGACTTAATTTTTCCTGCGTAAGTCCTCTGGCAACTTCAAACTTATTGTATTTCGCATAACTGGACTGCGCAATGGCAGCATCAGAAATATCCGTTCCCAGCAAACGAATATCATATTTTTTTGGATCAATCCGCATGTCCTTGATCGTCATCGCAATACTATAAATTTCTTGCCCTGTTGAACAGGCTGCGCTCCAAATCCGTATGGGAAAAGGATATCTGCCCTTGTTTTGTTTCGTTCTTGCATCAATTAAATCGGGTAGTATTTTATACTGCAATAGATTAAATGGTAAGTTATCCCGAAAAAAATACGTTTCATTTGTAGAAATCGCATCGATAATTTTTTTTTCTATGCTTTTAGTTCGATCCACTTTTGCTTTAGTATAGAGTTCATTATAAGATTTGCACTTATTTTCATCAAGAACTGAATTTAATCGTGTTTCAATGAGATATTCTTTGCCAGTATCTAAAGCAATCCCACATATTTCAAGAATATACTTTGAAAATAGTTTAAATTCATTCTCAGAAATTTTTATCATTCAGATTAGATCTTTACTGTTTTAACTATTTCATCGGCAATATCATCTAACGAAGCGACAACATCTACAATTCCAGATTCAATCGGTTCTTTTGGCATTCCAAATACCGTACAACTCAATTCATCCTGAGCAATGATAAAGGCGCCGTTTTGTTTCATCATTTTTAGGCCTGCAAAACCATCAGAGCCCATACCTGTCATAATAACCGCAGTGGATCGATTGAGATAATACTGCGAGATGGATCGGAATAAGTAATCTACAGAAGGTTTACAACTATTCTCAGGAGGATCATCCGTAATACGAATGAGTCTGTTTTTACCATCCGGGCTTGCCACAATTTTCATTTGCTTTCCTCCCGGAGCGATATATGCAACACTCGGCTCTAATACTTCACCATCTCTGGCTTCCCGAACATTGATCGCACATTTTGTGTTTAAACTCTTGGCAAGCGATTGGGTAAAAACCGGAGGCATATGTTGTACAATTAATATGGGAACATTGATTTTTACAGGTAGTTTAGGCATCATTTTAGCTAAGGCATTTGGCCCGCCGGTTGAAATACCAATAGCAACGATTTCAGATTTGGGTTTCATCGTTCTGGAAATACGAGTCAACCGTTGTTTAACCGTATCTAATTTTGAAGAAACAACCTGAGTTGTTGTTGTAGGCGATGGTGTACTAGTGGATTTCGTTATTTTATCCGAAGGCTTTCCTTTCAGAATATTTCGGATATCCCTACGTCTCGAATAAGCCCGAATCATTGGAACTAACGTATCAATAATAGACTTTTTATTTTCAGCCATGGATGCCCCTTGCGGTTTTGAAATAAAATCAAAGGCACCTAGTTCAAGGGCTTTTATGGTCAATTCGCCGCCTTCATAAGTCAGCGTACTCACCATAATGGCTCCGATTTCAGGATGTTCTTTTTTTATCCACGATAGCACATCAATGCCATTCATTTCAGGCATTTCAATATCAAGGGTCACGAGATCAGGCTTTAGCGAATTAATTTTAGCTAACGCTATTTTCCCGTTATTTGCTGTGCCAACAACTTCAACTTCTGGAATCTCTGTCAACACATCCGTTACGATTTTTCGATACACAATGGTATCATCCACAACGAGTACTTTTAGTTTATCCACAACACCCATTCCCCATAATTATTTTCGATTTTCGATTTAGACAAACGAAGTCTATTCTTTTAATACTTCTTCAATATCTAAAATTCCAATGAGGCTTCTTTCTGTTTTTAAAACGCCTTTAAAATAAGAACCTTGTACACCACCCAAGTTCGCTGGTGGGGATTCAATTTTTGATGAATCCGCAGTCAATACATCACTGATTCGATCTACTAAAAGGCCAATTTGTTCATCTTGTGAATCTACAATAATATTGCGATTGTCTTTACTGGGTCTGATGGGTGAAAGTCCAAGTTTTTTACCGAGATCGATAATCGTTACAATTCTACCCCTTAAATTGAGTACGCCTTTTACAAAATCTGGAGATTGAGGCACAATCGTAACATCAACCTGTTTATTGATTTCCTGAATATTTAATATATCGATTCCACAGAGGGCATCACCCACATAAAATGTTGCGATCTCAATAATCTTGTTTTCTTTTTGATTCATCTCAGGGTTTGCCATGAGATTTTTCCTCCATTTTCATAATGACTTATCTGACCATGTGTTCTTTGATTAGTTTCAATAAGTTTTCTTTGTCTAGTTTGACTTGGTATTCATCAATCCCTGCGGCTCTTCCTTTTTCAATATCCGCATTTCCTGCAAGAGATGTTAACGCTATTACTTTTAAATGAATAAAGCGTTTGTCAGCCTTGATTCGTCGAGTTAATTCAAATCCATCCATTTCTGGCATTTCCAAATCGGTTAAGACCATTCCGATGTCTTCAACATGCTCCTGTAAATAATCCCAAGCCTCCTGCCCATCTTCAACTGCATTGACAATATACCCACCATCTTCGATAAATGCTTTAACTTGATTACGGAAAAACGCTGAATCCTCGGCAAACAAAACCCGCTTCATCTCTTGTTTCTTTTTCAGCTTAGGAGAAATATTTGTTTCAGGTTCAGGTTGTTGTATAAACCAAGCGGGATTGAGTGTTCGTACGACTTCATGCATATCTACCATTTGTGTTGTTTTATTGCCAATGATCATTGATCCCATAATACCGGGCTGTTTCAATGTAACATCATCAATATTCAAGGTAACTTCAACAGCATCAACTGGTGGCGTAACCATTAATCCCACTTCTTTTCCTGATATTTTAAACACAATAACTTCAATTAGCTTGCGTTTAGGAAGTTGTTGAACTTTTGCAACTTCAGATAATTCAAATAATGGAAGTGTTCCGCCACGATATTGAACGACCTTTTTAATGCCAACCTGTTCAATATCTGTATCCGTTACCCGTTCAATACGTTCAACAAGATTGAGCGGTGCTGCAAATTGTTCAGTTTCAGCATTCCGAAATAATAGCAACGAAGCGGTATCAGTAGAAATAGTGGTTTCTAATTTTTTATCAGTACGGGAACTTGCCGTTAATTGTGCCATTTGTGCTATGCTTGCGATGTCTAAAATCAATGCAACTCTTCCATCACCCATAATCGTTGCACCAGCATAACCGCTGCATTCCTTTAAATGACGGCCTAATGGCTTAACAACAATCTCTTCAGAATCACTTAACTGATCCACAACCAATCCATACTTATAATTACCTGCGGATACAACAGCAATATTGATTGCGCTTTGAGCATGAAACCGCCTATCTTCTGATCGTCGTTTTTTACTTTGGTCATCTTTATTTTTTGATTCCACCGGTTCGTTATAGGAACTCTTTTTCCGGGAACGTCTGTCAACGATGGCTTTTCGGCGATCCGGGTATTCCTGTTCATCATTCGGATGAACATAAACCCGTTCAATATCCATAACATCAGCTAAATTAACCAATGGCAATAAATTGCCTCGCAATCTCACCACTTCAGCATCGCCTACCTGTTCAATCCGTTCTTTCACCTGAGCTGCTGGTATCCTAAGCAATTCATCTAAATTTACCTGAGGAATGGCAAACCGTTCTTTGCCAACAGAAATAATCTGGCTAGGAATGATGGCAAGAGTTAATGGAAGTTTTATTCGAAACATTGTTCCCTTACCAATAACTGAACTAATATCAATGATTCCGCCGAGTTTATCCAGATTGGTTTTGACAACATCCATCCCAACCCCTCTACCAGATACATCCGTTATTTTACTTGCAGTAGAAAAACCCGGTAGCAAAATAATCGAGTATTTGTCTTTATCTGACATCGTACTCACTTGCTGTTCGGTCAACAGTCCTTTTTTAATTGCAAGTGAACCTAACAACTGTGGATCAATCCCTTTACCATCATCTGATATTTCGATATTGACTTGTCCAGCTTCATGATAAGCTTTCAGTTTAACAATACCTGTCGCAGATTTTCCATTTAGCTGTCTAACATCTGGAGGTTCAATTCCATGATCAACTGCATTCCGAACAAGATGAGTTAACGGGTCATTGATGGACTCAATAATGGTTTTATCAAGTTCAACTTCTTTTCCTTCAATAGTCAGATCAACCCGTTTTCCCAAATCTCTTGATAAATCCCTGACTACCCGAGTAAACTTTGTTAATACATTGGCTATAGGCTGCATTCGGGTACGCATGATTGCTTCCTGAAGTTCAGAAGTGATCATATCAATGCGTTGACCTGAAACCTCAGTTGCACGCTTGTTATTTGCATTAATGGCTTGAATCAACTGATTTCGACTTAACACCAATTCACCGGCAAGCGTCATCAGTGTATCGAGTAAATTGACATTTACCCGAAGTGTGGTTTGGCCTTTCCCAGTTTTACTATCCCCACGCTTGTCTTCATCATCTTCTGGCTCTATTGGTTTGATGGATCGTTCAATCGGTTTATGAGGCTTTTCTTCCTTGGGTTTTGTGGTTACCGGTTTGACGACTTTTTGGGGGGCTGCCTTGATAGCTTCTTTAATGATAGGTTTCTCTATCTCATGAATAGGCTTTTCATCGGTAAGCGAACCAATATCCTGAAAGTTGGCTTCTACCTTCTGAGGTATCTCAATTTCTTCTTGAGGTACTCCATCTTTATCATCGGGTATAGGTATAGATGGCTCGTCAAGTGTTGATGCAATCAATGTATCTAATTGATCAATTTCAGATTCATCACACAGCCGGATCATATCATCAGAAACTAAATGAACCACACTACTATCCACATCAAACAAAGCTGGTATAATATCCGGCCCAATAATGGATGCAAATAAGATTAAAAATGGAATTTTGGTAGGAATACTGTCTTCTATGGTTCCAACAGAATCCACGTCTATTCTTGAATCTAAAATAATACCACTATTGACAAGTGATTTCATGACGCCTAAAGGCGTTTTCCCTTTGCGATGAATATCATCAATCAAGTCTTGTTCTACAAGATAAATGAATTTACCCTGTTTTTTACATTGATCCACATCAAATTTCGATAATTCAAAATTGACTCTACCATTAAAAAAAGAAATTTTGACTTTTTGGGATAAACTACCTTTTTCGTCTTTTGATAGCGATGACGTCGTGACTTGAATAAGAGAATTGATATGTTGTGACACATCAATATCATTGCTAGTTTCAATATTTGAAATTAATTCACGGAGTTGGTCAGATGATCTGAGCAAGACACTAAGT
>PDZT01000109.1 GCA_002753105.1 Deltaproteobacteria bacterium YD0425bin50
TGTGCCTACATGCGATAAAAAATCAAAAATGGCAGCAATGGAAAAACTCGGAATGACTTTTAAGTTTTTTTCATAAACATAATCGAGTTCATCCATACCACTGCCAATTCCTAGCGCATACAGCACTGCATCTTTCCACGAATAATCGCGGATGATTGGACCAATGGGTTCGTTAAGTGCATTTAGGTTTAACGCCATACGCTTTTTCTCCTTTGCTAACGTAATAAAATGTCCATACAAAAGAAACAATTGGGCTGCGTTTAATCGAAAATCGAAAATCGAAAATATATATAGATTTTCAGATAATTAATTGCACAAGGCTAGATGGAGGAGATAATACATTTTAGTATATCTCCGACTGATAACGCCGTGAAATTATTTATCTGAAAGTCTATAGTTGCTTACATGTTTTTTGTAAATGCAGGCAGCAGGATAAACTTGAGTGTATCCTTGACTACCTGAATATAGTCATCATGCGAGATATTCAGAAGCGGTCTAAAATAATTTTCACCTGAAACAAAATTGAATACAGAATTCCATACAGCGATGATTTTTGCTTTATCTGCAATAGCAATGCTCTGTTTGTCAAAAGCCATTTTCATGGCTATGGCAATATTGGAAATGTATTCTGGAACTTTAAGGTCAAAACTTAAATCGTGTCGGGTCTTACTGATATAACGATTGATAATCAGATTGGAAACTTCAGGTTTAGAAAACCAATAATCACACATCACATCAATCGCCACTTCAAGACGTACTTTGATAGATTTACCACGAACCTGTTTTTCTATTTCTTTGAGCTTGTCTTCAATTTCCTGATCAATATCGGTTAATACCGCTTCAAACAGGTCTTTTTTTTCGCCCCAATGATAGTATAATGTTGAAATATCAATCCCTACAGCTTTAGCAATCATCCGTGTTGTCGTTCCATGGTAGCCATATTCACCAAATAAACGCCTTGCTTCAGTCAGAATGGTTGCTTTTATGGAATCTGGGTATTGCCTTGCTTTTTCAAGTGGAGTTGGCATTATTTAAAAAACGATTTATTAAAGAAAATGTTTCCATCAGATATTTCCATCAAATGATGGAAATAATTATTAGCCTGTTAGAATTTCTCTTGTCAAGAAAGAATTTCTGTTTTAATCAAAATATAGTAACCCGCTCTTTATGGAGCATAGCAATAAAAAATCAAACGGAGGTAATTGTAATGGAAAAAAATGCCAGTAATCTTACACAAAAAGTTAAAGATGCGGTTGTCAATGCAGTTAAAAAAGGCGAAGACTTAACTCAAAGTATTGTTGATATTTGCCGTAATGCAGTTCAAGATGCGCTTCACAAAGCAGAACCCACGAAGGAAAAAATTGAACAAGTAGCCAAAGATGTGATGAAGGGCGCAATTGATGGGGCTGAAGAAGCCAAAATCAAAACAAAAGATTTGATCAAGGAAGTTATGGTTGGGATTACTGATGGGGTTAAACAGGTAACTGAAAAAACATCCGAAGCAGTCAAAGATGCATCTGAGGCAGCATTAGAAGTGTTAAAAGATACTACTGATAAAGTGAAAGATGCTGGAGATAAAGCAGTTGAAATTGCCAAAGATACCTTTAAACAAATCATGGATAACATCAAATCTGCAATCGATAAAAAAAAATAATTTTATATTATAAAGCATAGCAGAGGACAGGCTCGCCAGTTCTTTGCTATGAATAATGAAATGACTATATACTTCAAAATTCTTATTGGTTTTTTAATGGTGGTTTATGGGTTGAGTCCTGTTGATTTTATTCCGGATAAATTACCATTTTTGGGTTGGTTTGATGATTTAGCATTTCTCTATATAGTGGTTTACTATATGTTTAAAAACCGCTTGCCCAATTTTTTGTATCGACAATTTTGGGAATCCAATCCATTCACAAGACAACAAGCGAATGACCATCATCAAAATCAAAAAACATCATATTCCTCAAACGAACACAGCAGAACACATACTACTCAGCTCAAAACACCTTATGAAATATTAGGTATCCAGCCGGGTGCAAGTTTTGCTGAAATCCAATCCGCATACCGAAAAGCTGCACAAGCATATCATCCAGATAAAGTCGCACATCTTGGTGAGGAACTCAGAAAATTGGCAGAACAAAAATTTATAGAAATTCAGCAAGCTTATCAAGAACTGATGAAATCACAAAAAAATAAAAAGTAGGGCGTATTGCACACTACTTTACTACAAACTCTTTTTGTTTTGAATTCCTTGACATTTTATACATTTATTCATAAATGGGCTTATTATTATGAGTGTCATTGAATTTACGAATTCACACAGATTGTCAGGAGAAAATTACATGACCTATCGTCAATATTTTACATTTATTTTTATTTTTACAAGTATTGTTTTCATTGGCTTAACCACTGATGTTACTTATGCTGCCAAGAAATCCAATCCCCCTACGAAATCTCAAGTAAAATCTGATGCTATTTCTAAATCACCTTATCTTGGAGCCATTTGTATTGATGCTGCTACAGGAAAAATTCTGTTTGAGGATAATCCAGATGCTAAGGCATACCCTGCTAGTGTAATCAAGCTTATGAATTTATTGATTATTTTAGACCAACTGAATACTAATGCGGTGACTCTTGATACCAAGGTAACGATCACTGCAGAATCAGCAAGGATTGGTGGATCACAGGTTTATTTAAAAGAAAATGAAGTATTTACAATTGAAGACCTGTTATATGCCTTAATGGTTCAATCTGCTAATGATGCTGCCACTGCTTTAGCCCTTCATGTTGCGGGTAGTAAAGAAGGGTTTGTAGAGATGATGAACCAAAAAGCCAAGCAGATTGATATGACCAATACGGTTTTTAATTCTGTGCATGGACTTCCGCCGTCTAAAAATCAGGAGCCGGATGTATGTACACCTAGAGATATGGCAAAACTCTGTATGGAATTACTCAAGTATCCAAATACGCTTAAATACACATCCGTAGTAGAACGACCCTTTCGTACAGATATGGAAAAACCTTTTATTATGAGAAATCATAATCATCTATTGAATAATTTTGAAGGGTGTGATGGGTTTAAAACCGGCTATTATACAAAAGCTGGATTTTCAATTGCGGCTACAGCATCAAGAAAAGGAGTACGTGCTATTGCTGTAGTGATGGGCTGTACCGATCGTAAAGAACGGGATGCAAAAGCAAAAGAACTGCTTTCAAAAGGGTTAATCGAACTTGCAAAAACCGCTTCTGTTGCTTCTGCTACTCCTGCTGGAGATACAAACAAAACAAAAACGACTGATGCAGATGCAGAAAAAACATCAAAAGAGGATTATCTGACGTTTCAATTATCAAAATCAACACTCATTATTGCAGTTGTTATTGTTGTTTTGATTATCTTATTGTTGGTTGTGCTCTCATATATGAGAAAACCAAAACGCAAAGATAAATATATGTAATATGACGTTATTATACTCAAAGGCTTGAGATGCTTAGATTTGACTTATCCCCAGTTTAGAAATGTTGCAAAAAAAGCAAGAGCAAAGGATGTAAGGATAAATTTGGGTGTTTTGGTCATTTTAAATCGGGCCATAATGGATTCAGTTATTCCAATCACAACATAAATCAAGATAAGCATGCTTCCAAAACAGATAACGTTTAACCCTGCATAGTTCAGGTTATATGGAAAAAGCAGCCGGCTTAATATACATGTAAAAAAAAGTAATTTTGTACAGGCACCGAGTTCAATAAAGGCTAAATCTGGTCCGCTATGGTCTAAAATCATGACTTCATGAATCATTGTGAGTTCTAAATGCGTAGCAGGGTCATCAACTGGAACTCTCGTATTTTCTATGAGTAACACAATATATAACGAAGCGATGATAAACAGCAATGTGGATTGACCATATTTCCACAATTCTATGGTGTGATAGGAAGATAAATAACTATTTAGGCTGATTGATCCATGTAATCTATAAAAATAAATAAAAATCATAAACAGACTGGCTTCTGAAAGAACAGAAAAATATGCTTCTCTTGCAGCGCCCATGCCTTCAAAAGGCGACCCTGTATCCAATGCAGCGATAATGGTAAAAAAGCGTCCAAGCCCAAATAAATAACATATGAGAATCATATCGCCTTCAAAAGAAAACACTGCCGGGTAACCTGCTATTGGTAAAAATAACATCGCACTTAAAGATGTTAATAAAATCATCAGAGGTGATAATCGAAATACAAACGTTGTGGTTAAACTATAGACAGAAGCTTTTTGAAATAACTTCATCAATGTATAATAATGGATTAATACTGGCGGACCTTGTTTACCTGCAAAAAATGCTTTCACTTTTAAAATGACTCCCATAAAGAATGGAGAGATGATCCAGAATATCAGCAGGATAATAAAAGATTGCATATTCCTCCTAATTTTTTTTATATAAAAAATAATAAGACAACAATAGTAACAAGAATATATCCGACATAAAAATGAATATTGCCATGTTGAATCCATCGTTGTTTATCCAATACGCGTAAAATTGGATGTACAAAGCCAAGCAATATCCATTTTTCAGCAAGATCGATTAATTCCTGATGAAGATGGGAATGAGTTGGAAATATACCAGAAACCGATTGTTGCGGAGAATGAATTGGCGCAATTGGATGAAAAAATTGCAGTATTGATGAGGCAAATGATGCGCCCGTATATTGCATCTTAGGTGTGGGTTTGGTAAATCCACACCCCCATGTGCTAGTATGAGCGATTGTTTTACCAGCATACAGGTAATATCGAATTCCAAGTAGAAACAGAAACATGCATCCCACTATGCAAAAAACCAGAGTCATGGTTTGACCTAAATCAATCAGGGACGCCAATATCTGATCATCTCCAAACACATGCATACATTTTATAGGTGAAAAAGTAAGTTGAATAAATGGAGTTGGCATAATTCCAATTCCAAAACAGAGTAAAGCTAAAACAACGACAGAAAATAACATAGTCCAGCCTATTTCCCCATGAATATTCCGGTTAATTTGGGTTCTTGGTTCACCCAGAAACACAATGCCAACAACTTTGGTAAAGCAGGAGAGTGCTAAACCACCAATAATAGAAAGCGTCAGAATCCCAAGAATGGGTAAAATAAACGCATTGACTTGTTTATCAATAGCCTGAAATCCTCCAAGATAAATGAGCAATTCACTTATAAAGCCATTAAATGGAGGTAAACCAGAAATAGATAGTGCACCGATAAGAAAAGTTATTCCTGTAATTCGCATTGATTTCATTAAACCGCCAAGCTGTTCAATCGAACGAATCCCGGTTTTATGCAACACCATCCCTGCATTCATGAATAAGAGCGATTTGAATATCGCATGATTCCAAACATGTAGCAAACCTCCTGAAAACCCAAGTACAGCTAAACGCATGTTTTGTGTTGATGCGCCTATCACCCCAAGTCCAAGCCCCATTAGAATAATACCAATATTCTCTACACTATGATATGCAAGTAGTCGTTTTAAATCATGTTGACCCAAGGCATAAAGCACTCCAAAAAGACTTGAAAAAATGCCGGCTACAAGGAGAATGTATCCAAAAATCAATGAATGAGTTGCAAGCAGGGAGTATATTCTGAGGATTCCATAAATACCAGTTTTAATCATAACACCTGACATGAGTGCAGAAATATGACTTGGGGCAGCGGGATGTGCGTATGGAAGCCAGACATGAAATGGAAAGATACCTGCTTTTGTACCAAATCCAACACATGCGAGTGAAAACAATACGAATTTATATTCAACATGGAGTCCAGATATATTTGTAAAAGCTAAAGTGCCTGTAAACCCGTACATACATCCAAAAAGAGCAAAAATACATAATGTACCTGCTTGCGTAAAAATAATATACCAGTACCCGGCTTTCAGTGCTTCTGGAGAATGATCATCCAAAAGAATAAGTAAAAATGAGCTAATCGACATCAACTCCCACGCGATCATAAACGTAATCATATCAGCGGCTGTAACAACAACAAGCATCGATACAATAAGTAATGACGCGAACACATAATGAATTGCAATTTGTAATCCTTTTTTCTGTTCATGAATATAATGAAAACTATAAATCAGGGAAAGCAAAGAAATTGCATAAATCGCAGTAGTAAAAAAAGCTGAAAGTGTGTCAAATTGAAATTGAAATATAAACGTGTTGAGGCATAGAATGGTTTCCAAGGATGATTGAGAATGAATCAGTACCCTTACACTTTGGATAAATCCCAAAATACATCCACATCCCATTAGGAGAATAGCTATGATTTTCGTTAGTCTGACGTGAAAAGCACAAAAAAAAGGGATACATCCGCCAAGCAAAATGAGTAATGCAGAGTCTATAAAAAGATTCATTATTTAATTCTCTCCATCAATTATGAAGCCATTCTCCCGAAATTTTTATATCTTCGGAAGAACATTTTTAAGATGTCGGGAATAAGTCAAATTCATAAAGAAGTCAAATAAAATGCAGCGATTCAGATCGAAAATAAAAAAATAGTGTTTTAATTGCTTTGTTCGAACAGTTGGTTAATCATGTGGGGGGCCTTATATGCAAATAGAAGCAAATTTACCGTTTCGTGTACTTAGTGAACATCCTTTATGAAAATTCTGGTTATATCCCTTATTGTGTGATGCATAAACTTCCTTTTCTTTTCCACAAAAATATGTTAGATGCAAACATACTCATTCGATCAGTTTTAACACATTATGAAATAAGGAACATATAACTCTATGGGACTACTATCCGCAACAGTATCTGTAACACGCTATAAAGTTGAAGGAAAAATTTCTGAACCTGTAGTAGAATCTGTTATCAATGGAATCAAAAAACATGCGATTCCTGAGCTACGTGATGAAACTGCAGAAAAACTTGTAGGCTGGACATCGTTTGAATCACCCTATGTACCTGTATTTGAACCATCCTCTGTGGTCATTGGTACTTATTTTGTTTTTGCCTTACGTATCGACAAAAAAACAATTCCAGCAAAAATTTTAACTCAGCATTTTACAGTAGAAATGGCAAAAAAATTAGCTGAAACTGGACAACCGTACCTTTCCAAATCTGAAAAACAGCAACTCAAAGAAACTGTAAAAAATATGTTAACTACCCGCATTCCATTTACTCCCCATATTTTTGAGATTTTATGGAATTATGAAGACGGAATTCTGTGGTTTTTTTCTACACAGGTTGCGGCAAATGAAGAATTTGAAACACTTTTTACTCAATCGTTTAAACTGCAATTGATGCGTATTTTCCCCTATACAGCAGTTGAATTACTTGCAGGCCTTTCTGATGCAGAAAAAGACCGCTTTAATAATATTGGCCCCACATCTTTTTGTGAATAACGATAAAAGAAGGTTACCATGAAAAATGTAATGATTATTGGTGCAGGTGCCATTGGAAGTGCTGTTGCCCATAAATGTGCTCAATTCAATCATGAATTAGGAAACATCTGCATCGCTTCCAGAACCCCATCGAAATGTGAAAAAATTATTCATGATATTAAAGCAAAAGGCAATGTTCAAGATACAGCAAAAACGCTTGTTGCTGAACAAGTCAATGCCAAAGAGGTATCACAGGTAGAGCAGCTAATTCAAAAGCATTCAATAAGTATCGTGTTAAATGTTGGCAGTTCATATTGTAATTTATCCATTTTGGAAGCCTGCAAAAAAACAGGTGCTTGTTATGTGGATTCAGGGGTTCATGAAGTAGAAGGACGCCTGAATGAAAAGCCGCCTTGGTATGCCAATTATGAATGGCATCATAAAGACAGCGTTTCTAATTCCGGGATTACCGCTATTTTGAGCTGTGGTTTTGATCCCGGAGCAACCAATGTGTTCTGTGCCTATGTCAAAAAACATCTGATCGATACCATTGATACCATTGATATTCTCGATGTTAATGCAGGATCACACGGAAAATTTTTTGCGAGTAATTTTGACCCTGAGACTAACCTCAGAGAAATCATGGAAGATGCAGTATATTGGGAAAATGATCACTTTATTAGTCTCCCATGTTTATCCAAACATATGGAATATGAATTACCAGTTGTTGGGCAACATCGGCTTTACATTGTAAATCATGAAGAAGTTCATTCTATTAGTCAACATATCCCTTTAAAGCGTATTACGTTTTGGATGGGGTTCGGTGATCATTATATCAATTGCTTTCGAGTACTTCTGAATGTGGGTATGCTTCGCCATGATCCAGTAACAACAACAGATGGACAAACCGTGATTCCTATCAGGGTATTAAAGGCTGTACTGCCGAACCCTAGTTCATTAGGTGCAGGTTATACAGGAAAAACGTGTATTGGCTGTCTTATTCGCGGTGTAAAACAACAGGTAAAAAAGGAAGTCTTTATTTATAATATTTGCGATCATGAACAAAGTTATCAGGAGATTATGTCTCAGGCAATTGCATATACAACTGCTGTTCCTATTATTACAACAGCCATTTTACTCGCTCGTGAAATTTGGCATGTCAAACACATGGTGAATATGGAGGAACTTGATCCTGATCCGTTTATGCAATTAATACCAGAAATCGGTCTTGATTGGCATATTATTGAAAAAGAACTTGTTTAGGATAATAAAAATATGTTTTTTTCATTAATGAAGCAACAAGAAAGAAAAGAATCTATTTGTATCTTTCGTATGTTGGCTTACGCATTTTATAAAACACCTCCACTGTCACTATATGAACGGATGTTTATTGATAAGTTGTTTCACTATACATGGCTCGATGAGTCCGATAAAATAGAAATTTTTTATATTGATATGCGTGATGAATGGAATGTGAAAAATTTGATCGAGCCAACGCTTTCTATCAATTCTCAAAAATTTTTATTATTTTTGATCAAACTGGCCTATCTTGCTTTTAATAAAGATTCCGCAATGTCTAATTTTATTGAAACTGAAGTAATTCCTTCCTTATCTATCAGTAAAGACTTGCAAAAAAAGTTAATCAATTCAGCAACAGAATATTTTGAATTGTCTCAAAAGCTTTACGATTGTATATATTACATGACTGCCGATGGAAAATTTTTAGGATATGATACTAAAAAAGAGTTACCTTTTCTCAAGCTGTTTTTTATTGATCACAATAAACTTGCAAGCATTTCAATAACAGAAAAGACAAGTTTTTTAAAAATTCTCATTTATCTGATGAAAGAAGATAATAAGATTGATGAATCAGAAAAGAATGTATTAACACTGATTGATCAATTTTTAGGTACAGCATCTTCCATGTATATTGATTCAGAAGATGATATTTCCTTAAAAGAAATGAGTAATATAACCACGTTGTGGTTTAAGCATGTTTTGCTGTTTTTTTATCTTCATTCTATAAAAACTCCGTTAAAAAAGTACGAATACAAAAGAATAGACATTGTTTTGCATGGTATGCAGATTACTAAAGACAATTTTCAGAAAAACATGATAGTTTTAATGGATAGATATAATTCAATTTGGCGAGATATATTCACCATGGTGACATCGAAAGATATTGGCGAAGTTATATCAAAAGATTCAAACGATATTTCTTTTAAATCGTTTACAACTTTATTCAATAGATTAGCAGCAATAAAAAAAGGTAAAAAAGTAAATGAAGTTACCAATGGTAGTATTGATAACAAAGATGAGTATGACATAACAGGGTGGAATAGTGAAAGAATTCCCAAAAGCATAAACGAAGAATTACAAACAGCAGAAACAGTTATCAATCCTCTTATAGATAACAAGAAAACAACACAGTATAATCAAGATGGATATGATCAAGATGGGTATAACAAAGATGGGTATGACGAAACAGGTTGGAATAGTAAAAGAATACACAAGAAAACAGGTACAAAACTTGATCAATATGGGTATGATCAAGATGGGTATGACATAAAAGGCTGGAATATTGAAGGAATACACAAAAAAACAGGTACGAAATTTGATGAAGAAGATTATGATGAAGATGGATATAATGAATTTGGCTGGAATAGAGAAGGAAAAAAAAAAAAAACGGGTACGAAATTTGATGAAGATGGATGTGATAGGTACAGTTTTCACATTACCAGCTAACTCATTTAAGTGCAGTTCTTTGAATTCATGCGCATGTTATGAATTTCTGAATAAGCCATCTCCATCTATAATTTTTCAGAAAAGAATTTTGGCAAGGCAGAAGGTGTATATTTTAATACATCGACGACCGAAAACGCAGCAAAAAACTTTTCTGGAAAACTATATCTATCTATAAATTGAGTGTTCTAATCATCATTGGTAAGGCAACAAGCGTTCCAAATGATGCTCCAAAATTCGTAAAGACCACAACAAGCAAGATGCGGGTAATATTATTTTTCCAAAATCCCCGTATCGATTGAATATCATTGGATAAATTTTCAAAATCCTTAACTTTGGGTTTTCGTGTAAATGCTTCAACCAAACCGGATACCCAACCTACAGCAATCAATGGATGTAATGTGGTCAGTGGGGCTGCGAGAAATGATGACACGATTGTGAGTGGGTGTCCCATCGCAATGATCGCACCGACCGCAGCTAACGTTCCTGTTGCCAGTATCCACAACAGGATCATCTCTTTTCCACCTTTGGATCCTCCAAGATAAAATCCATAACCAAACAAGAATAAAATAAGTAGTGGAAAAATCCATTTTAATAAGAAACCTGAGCTTTGTTTTGAAGGTATAACTTCTAATTCTTCAATATTGATCTCATCATTCAACGATGCTTTGATTCCGGGTACATGTCCCGCTCCCACAACAGCAACAATTTTTTGGCCTTGTGCTGAACGAATTTTATGAGTCAAAAATTTGTCTCGTTCATCAATGAGGATTGATCTCAGCTTGGGCTGCGATTTGCCGATTTCTTCTAATAATGTATGAAGAACATCTTCATTTTTCATTTTTTCAATATCTTCTTCAGTAATGTCTTGAGTATCAAATAATGAAAATAAAATTTGATAGCATAATTTTAGTTTTTCCCAAAATGTAATACTTCGCCAGAACCGGTTTAATGTAATCTGTATTCCACGATCAACGAGTTCAATATGCGCTCCAATCTGTTCACCAGATTCAATCGCACAAAGGATTTCTTCACCGGCCTTAATTCCAAATTGACTGGCTAATTTTTTTTGAAATGCTGCTAATAACAAATTAATAAGGAGTACGGATGCTTTTTTTTCTTTAATCACTTTAAAAATATCCATTTCCTGCCATTTATCTTTATGCCGCAAGGATTGATACCTGCCTTGGCATAGCTCAACACACACCGTATCTGGTTTTTCTTCCATGATAATTTGATTGACCAGTTGAGCGCTTTCTTTGGATACATGAGCTGTACCAATTAGAATAATATTTTT
>PDZT01000110.1 GCA_002753105.1 Deltaproteobacteria bacterium YD0425bin50
AAAAGGGGGCGGTTCGTTAGCTGAATTTTTTTATCAGGTTGTCAAACCTCGCATTTCCCCAAATGATTACATTTTAGAGTTAGGCCCGGGTCGAGGATCATGGACACGGGCGTTAATTCATGAAATCCCGCAAGGTGAACTTCATACAATTGATTTACAGGATGTGAGCCAGTGGCTGAACGATGTTATTGATGCCTATCCGCAACGTTTGTTCATTAATACAGTAAATAAAAATGAGTTAACCTATGACTGTTTAAAAAATGATTTTTTTGATATGTTTTTTTCGTTTGGTGTGTTTTGTCATATGAATATTGAAGATATAGTCCATTTTTTAATCACGATACGAAAAAAATTAAAAAAAAATGCCGTGTGTATTGCTCAATATTCTGACTGGCCAAAAGCAGTTCGCTATTGCCAAACACCTGATGGGTATGCATCAAATAAAGAAGCCTATGACGAATTATGCCGTATGTATGCTTATGAAATAGAAATGCTTCAACGAACATCTTTATCTGGAAAATTGTCTTTGCTTTATCAGAAATATGTTCAGCATCAATTTCCAAAACCAGAAATTGCTCCGGAACACTGTTTCTGGGTTAAAAATGATCAGGAACAAATGAAAAAAATATTGAAAGAATCGGGTTATAAGGTATTAAACATCGATATGGGATATTTTCAGCGTGATTCTGTGGCACTGTTTCAGCCGATATCATAAAAAAATTCAGAATATTAAAACGACGTGGATGAGGAAGTATATGAGCGGTACATCAGAAAAGCCTAAATACCAAGCGGATGGATTAACAACACATCATTATGTGCCTTTTATAAATGATGATCGGTTTAATCATGCGTATCGTATGGCGCTAAGCCCGTTAGACCCTCAGGAAGCCGATGTCCGTTATCGGGGCTATGTGATACAGTGGGCAGTATCTCAGGTTCGTGAAATTTCTGGTCATTTTGTGGAATGCGGAACATACAATGCTAAAGCGGCTACCCTTATTTTAAACCTTGAAGATTTGCGTGCAGCAGGTCGGAAATTTTTATTATTTGATACATTTTCTGGTATTCCGCGTAAAGGTCTCACGCCTAATGAAATAGAACTGGGATATGAAGGCCGTTTTAACGATGTAACATTATCAGAAGTACAGGAAAAATTAAAAGATTACGTGGATAGTGTTGAATTCCATGTAGGCATTATTCCAGATACATTAGAAGGCCTTGCTTATCTACCTGTTGCTTTTTTGCATATTGACCTGAATGGATCATACCCAACACAAAAAGCATTGGACTGTTTTTATCCATGGCTTGTTAAAGGCGGCATTATTGTATTTGATGATTATGGCTGGGATGGTTATGAAGAACAGCGAATCGTAATTGATCATTTTTTTGCTGATAAATTGGAAAAAATTTTTGCACTTCCCACAGGACAAGGGTTGGTTATTAAAAAATAACAAAGGCAAATATTATGCGATGTATTTTAGAAAATGAACTGATTCCCTATGAAGAATCCTCAATTCCAGATGGACCGTATCTTATTTTTGCACCCCATCCAGATGATGAAACCTTTGGAATGGGTGGCACAATAGCCAAAGCGGTACATCAGGGAATTGATGTTCATGTTGTTGTCTTAACTGATGGTGGTAAAGGGGGCGATGTCATTATTCGTAAAAAAGAAGCATCTGCTGCTGCAGAACTACTTGGAATTAAACAGATGTTTTTCTGTGAATTAACAGACAGATCACTTTTTAGTGCGCGGCTTCCTGAAAAAATGCTTTATGAAATTCTTGATTGCGTTCATCCTGCGTGTATCTTTCTTCCGTCTTTACAAGAATTTCATCCCGATCATCGCGGTGCAACTCAAGGAATAAGTCGATGGTTGACTACATGCAATTATAAAGGCTTAATTTGGCTTTATGAGATTACCCGTCAAGGTGAAGTCAACCGGTTGGTTGACATATCTTCTTTTATTGATCAGAAAAAATCTGCTGTACGCTGTTACCACAGTCAATTATCACAGTTAGAATATGAAAATGTGATATTAGCAATAAATAAAGCGCGTTCCTTGACATTGCCCCCGCATGTGAATTATGCTGAGGGATTTTGGGAAGTTAGCCGTATCACAAAACTATCGATTGATAAAACCTATATGGATCATTTAGGCTTGTATAAAATAAAGGAATAGTGTTCATGTTTCCGGATAAACCGTTTGTTGGCTATCAAATCAACTCTCTTCCAAATGGGCCGTATCTTGTTGTTTCTACAAACCTGCCTCATCTATTATTGGCTATGGGTGGAACGTTGCGTCTTGCTCTTGATCGAGGCATTCAGGTTCATTTAATCCATCTTGACTCATTCAATACAGAACAGAATTTGAATATAGGCTCAGAGCAATTTTATTTTAATCCATATATCAGTGCTCAGGGACTTGAAGCTAAGATTGAGACACTTTTTAGAAAAACGTATTATAAAACTGTTTTTTTTCCGGATGTTTCATACCATGAACATAATCCTGACCTATTTACAATGTCGTATTTATATCAGATGATTCTTCGTAAAAAAAATATGCTGGACATTTGGTATTATCAGAGTCACTACACAGATGATTCGAATTGTTTTGTCGATATTACAGGTGTGTATAGAGAAAAAACATGTATATGTTCTGATGTCTTAAAAGATAATCAGAATTTGTCTTTACCCATTTACCCTGAACATAACCTGCCTCAAGGCATGACTCATGCTGAATGTTTTCGTTGTATTCAACGACCATTAAATGAACTTCATGTGGTTTTATCGGATCATGGGATGACGGTGCTGCTTGATAAAACCATCAGGCAGGCATTTGAGTATCATCAACAATGGCAAATCGAGAAACAAGAAAAAGAGCAGATCATAACAAGTATTTCATGGAAAGTAACTGAGCCATTACGAACGATTAAGCATAAAATTCGATCTCAGATACAAGCAAACACATTACGCTTTAAATGTAAATCACAGGAAATCAAAACATCTAAGGTTCAGCATGGGCTATTTGGCTTGCCTTATCGGCCTCTGATAAGTATTTTATTACCTGTATATAATCCGCCAATACGATATTTAAAAGAATGTATTGTTTCTGTGTTAACCCAGCACTATTCCAACTGGGAATTATGTATTGCAGATGATGCATCTACAGACCCTCAGATCAGATCATTGCTTCTTCAATATCAAAAAGATGATCCGGACAGAATCCGGGTGATGTTTCGAAAGCAAAATGGCCATATTGTTCAATCGACGAATACGGCTCTTGATATGGCCAGAGGGGATTTTGTTGCGCTGTTAGATCATGATGATCTCTTAACAAAGGATGCGCTGATCGAAGTGGTGAGGTTACTGAACATCCATCCTGATGCAGATATGGTCTATTCTGATGAAGACAAAATTGATGATCAGGGGATTTTTTCTGATCCGTATTATAAACCGGATTGGGCGCCAGAAATGTTTTTAAGTCAGATGTACACCTGCCATTTGGGTGTTTACCGTCGTTCACTTGTGAACCAATTAGGCGGTTTTCGTCAGGGTTTTGAAGGCTCTCAGGATTATGATCTTGTATTGCGTTTGTCTGAACTTTCTCAAAAAATATATCATATCCCTAAAATTTTGTATCACTGGCGAAAAAGTAATACCTCATGTTCTTCAAATCCAGAATGCAAGACATATGCGTTTTCATCTGCGCTTCGAGCCGTGAATGAAGCATTACAACGGCAAGGTGAATCGGGTTGGGCAACTCCTGTGCCCAATGTGCCCGGAGGCAATTTGGTTCGATATCAACCACCACGTAACAGCCTGATTAGTATTGTTATTCTGACCCGCGATAAGGCAGATGTGTTAGATCGCTGTTTACATTCTATTTTTACAACAACCCGGGGAATCTGTTCTTATGAAATTGTCCTTATTGATAACGGCAGTCAGGAGAAAGAAACCGGTGATGTAATTCAAAAATGGCAAGCCTGTTTTGGTAATCATTTTTTACAACAACGAATTGACATGGCATTTAACTATTCTTACCTGAATAACCGTGCAGTAGAAATAGCACGAGGAGACCTGATACTTTTACTAAATAATGACACCGAAGTATTAAATCCATTCTGGTTAGATGAAATGGCAGGGTATGCTCATCGAAAATCAATTGGTGCAGTTGGGGCTAGGTTACTTTTTCCAGATTTAACTGTACAACATGCTGGCGTTGTTCTTGGAATTACAGGGCTTCCGGGTACTCCGGGTGTTGCAGGACATAGTCATAAATATTTTTCCAAAGATGATGTTGGTTATTTTGGCAGGCTTTGTTTTGTATCGAATTATTCTGCTGTTACAGGCGCATGTTTGATGATACGTAAATCAGTCTATCAGGAAATTGGAGGAATGGATGAGGGTATAGCTGTTGCTTTCAATGATGTTGACTTTTGCATCAAAGTTTTCCATAAGGGGTACCGCAATGTCGTGCTGCCGCATGTAAAATTAATTCATCATGAATCCAAAACCCGAGGTAAAGACGATACTCCAGAAAAACAAACTCTGTTTGCCAGAGAAGTCCAAATTATGCTGGATCGCTGGCATGAACAATTCAAACATGATCCATACTATAATCCTAATTTGACATTATGGCATGAAGATTTTTCAATTAAAACAGAGCAGGAAATTCGAGGAATTACTGGTTATATTGCCTGAAGAGATGCTGATTCTTATAAAAAGGATATTTAGATGCGTGCAATCTTAAATGTAACACCTTTTGAAATTAATGATAATTTATTAACTATAATTAAGGAACTGCTTTTAAGAAATGTCGAAATAATCATAAGAAAAGAAATTATGAAATTAGAAGAATTTGATAACAGCATATCATTGAATAATCTTATTGGAGAATTTTCTGAAGCAGGTTACAGTGAAGAATTTTTACAGGATTTGAAAGAAGGTTTTGAAACCTCGTCGGTATATCTGAAGAAATGAATATCAAGCCTCTCAAAGACACTATAAAGAAATATCTTAAGAAACATCATATAGAGAAAAAATTTGAGAAAGCACAGGAACTTTTTGAACAGGATATAAATCATCCTTCTTTGAATGTTGAGCTTTTGGAGCCGAAACATTTAAAAGTGTATTCGTTTAGAATAGATATCAAGTACAGAGCAATTTTTATAGTGGCAGATAATGAAGTTGAAGTAATAACTATAACAAATCATTATAAATAAAAACACTCAACATGTTATGAAAAAAAATAAAAAAAAAATACATACTTCTGAAAAAAAAAATGCAACAGAGTTAAAAAAAGAGTCATCACTCCAGCCTCCAACTGAAAAAAATTCTTTAACCTGTTCAGTCATCATCAGAACTAAAGACAGGCCAAGACTTTTAGCCCGTTGTTTATCTAGCCTGAAATCTCAACACCGTTTACCAGATGAAGTAATTGTTGTGAATGACGGCGGTTCGAATGTAAACCATGTCATCAAAAAAGCACATCCGTTAAATATTCACTTGATTGACCATCCAACATCACTGGGTCGGTCAGAAGCTGGGAATGCTGGAGTTAAAGCTGCAACGAGTGATGTAATCTGTTTTTTAGATGATGATGATTTTTTTTTAAAAGACCATATCAGTCGTTTGGAATATAGTTGTTTACATTTAGATGCCCGGGTCGCTTATGCTGGAACACGGTTAGTGCAGATAGACTTGCTGGGCAATGATGATGAGGTTATTCAACAAAAAGAAGTCGGATGTTTTAATGATCCTTATGACCCTGAACGGCTGACTTATGAAAATTATATTCCATTAATCAGCCTGATGATCCATCGTGAATTGTTTTTAGAAGTCGGAGGATTTGATTCCCAGTTCCATTTATTTGAAGATTGGGATTTACTATATCGTTTATCTCAAAAAACACCTTTTTATCATGTCAATCAGGTGACTTCCGAATATACCATTTGGGGTAGTGCGCATCAAATTACACGAGCAAGTAAAACCAATGCTTGGCAAACCGCGTATGAATTGTTTTTTGAAAAGCATTTATTTGCTTTGCCGCAACATGAACAAAAACGACGAATCGCGTATTATTGGTTACTTAGTCAGGATCGACGATCACATGTATCTCAATTGATTCGCGAGAAAGAAGAACAGCAGCGAAAACTACAAGAATTGGTGTCGCTGCAAGCAGAACATCACCAAAAAATCAATTCTCTTCAACAGCAAAACCAATCCTTAGAACAAGAATCTCATGAATGTAAGAATAAATTACATATACAAACCCAGCAGTATAATTTAGACAAAGAACAGAATAAAATCAATTTTGAAGCAGTATTGAGACAGGAAGAGGAAAACCATAAAACAGAAATTACAGGTGTTGAAAAATCGTTTTTAACACAGCTTGAAGCACTGAAAATGCAGCAGCAGGTTATGGAACATGATTATGAAAAACGTATCGCCTATTTTCGTGAAGAAAAAGCAAGTATCACTGATGGGTTTGAAATACAAATTGAAGAGTTGACAAATCAACTCGATGAATTAGAACAAAATCGTGTTATGCATGAAAAGGCAATTCATGATCGGGATCGCCAGATAAATAGTCTGCGACTCAATTGGCGTACTGAAAAACATGAACGCTTTCGATTGGCAGATAGAATTCATGAATTAAGCAAGCAAGTGGCTGTTGGTTTAAAAGTATCTGATGTCAAGCATATTATGGGAACGCGGCCAGTATTATTTCCGTATATTGAATCGAACAGCATGATTGAGGATTGTAAACACGTCACTGCTTGGTTCAAGCAGGAAATAGTAAAATTAAGACCATTACCTGTTATAGATACAGTTCAAGCTTCTCAGGTTTTCTTGGATTATTATCCGACATTTATGAGTTATGCAGGTACTCAGGATAAAGCTGAATTCGCTGGAGGCATGACGAAACTAGGCATGATTCCAATTACATTAGGGCCCGGTGTATGTTTAATTTTTCATTTTCATTGTCAACTGAATAACTGGTTTCGCATTCAACTTAAATTAGCGAATCATAAACGGGTTAATTCATGCTGGATAAGACTTAGAATTTATGCGATTGATACTCAAAAACCTGTGCGAGTCGCATGGTTTAATGGGATTGAAGTGTTTGATCACGAATTTTTAGCTGTTGATTTTGATTCAATAACAGATTCCTTAGATAAGCATTACCGGATTGAAATGGATTCCCCAGATGCAACTCATGAGCAGGCGATTGCCATGTTTTGCCGTCCTTCTCATCTTCTTGAAGAACCTGTATTCGCTCCTGCAGAACCCTTTATTCCTCGTGAAATCATTCAAGATGAATGGAAAAATCAGCAATTTTTAACAATGCCCCTTTCAAATAGGATGTTTTCAGGTGCAGGATCAACAGATTTGATTGCCATTGCTGCGCCTACACATGCAGTACAATTGCATCGTTTTTTATATCATCTAAGTCAACTGCTGGAGCATTCCAAGCATAATGTGCGATTGGTCGTATATGGTATGCCTTCAAAAGAAATCGAAGCATATTGTCAGAGATATAGAATTGAGCTATTCAAAGATGTTCCGGAACAGAATTTAACTTTTTTAGACCGTCTCCGTGATCAGTGTCATGAAGACCGAATTTGGGTATGTCATCCACTTTGTCCAGTTCCTGCAGATGCCTTAGATCATGTGAACGAAGTATATAGAGAATGTCCAAACACCGCTATTATCATTCCTTTATTGCGGGGAACAGATTATATGGCCAAAGGCGGTCTAACATTGATTTCCCGCGAAGCAACACTTATTCCGTTCTATTCCAATTTACCAGCATCACATCCATATCTTGGTTATCGCCGTGAAGTTGAAGCAGCCGATACTTTATCATTTATTATAAAACGGGATACTCTGGATTTGCTTAGTTTTGATCGATTATATGGCTATAAAACCATGATTTATCAATTAGTCGAAATCATTCATCAGTTAACCTGTGATGGATTCAAGACAATTTATGAATCTGCATTGTGTTTTCCAGATTGCGAGCGCATTGGATGGTTTAATTCTGAACACATTGAACAAGACCGAATCACTTTTTTACGGCACTGGCAGCATCAACTTCGTTTTCATATATCGATTCATTCGGAAAGCCATGAACGTATTAATCCAAAACGCCAGCCATCTATTCTGATTATTGATCATACCTTACCAACTTATGATGAGGATTCAGGTTCATTAAGAATGTATTCCATGATTCAGATGCTTGTGGAATTCGGTATGCGTGTAACATTTTTTCCTGATAATCTCGATACGCGATATAAATACAGACATGCATTAGAAAAAATAGGGGTTGAGGTATATCATGGCGAATTTAATATTCAGGATGCATTGGCTTATCGGCAATATGATATTGCCTTAATATCTAGAGCGATGATTGGACATCGGTATATTGCTTTACTAAAACTACTCATGCCCGATACGATTATTTTATACGATACCGTGGATATTCATTTTATTCGCGAGCTTCGTCAGGCGGAAATCGAGGGAGATGACCAAAAGAAACAATCGGCTCTGAATATTCAACGAATTGAGCTGTCCAATTGCGTGTTGTCTCATAGGGTACTTACCGTAACGGATGAAGATGCCGTGCATTTAAAAAAAGAACTGCCTCATATGGACTATTCGGTGATGCCGAATATTCATACGCGTATTCCAAAGTTAGAACGATATGATTTCGATGATTCTGAAGGCCTTGTATTTATAGGGAATTATAATCATCCTCCAAATGAAGATGCTGTGTATGCGTTTATTGATCAGGTATTCCCTCATGTTTTAAAGAAACATCCAAACACGCGGCTATACTTAATAGGCAGCCACATGAAAGATCGGATGAAAGCATTACATTCAGATCGTATTCACGTCATTGGATGGGTTCAGGAGGTTGAGCCTGAATTTGCGCGAAGAAAAGTATTTATTTCGTATTTACGTTATGGATCAGGGATGAAGGGTAAAATCGGTCAGGCAATGTCAGCCGGTCTTCCGGTAGTCACAACAAGCATGGGTGCAGAAGGCATGGGATTAGAACATGAGCAGACTGCTCTGGTTGCAGATGAGCCTTTACAATTTGCGGATGCTGTATGCCGATTGCTTGAAGATAAACAGCTATGGAATCGATTATCAAAGCAGGGTAGGGCATTTATTGATGAAAATTATGGATATAATGCTGTCAAGGCTAAAATAAAAGCGTTAATCAAAGAGGTCAAACCTGATATTGCGAAAAAACTAAACACTGACAATACCTCATCATCAACATATACCCTTCCTGAATTTGTTAAAAAAATTGACTTGGCAACATTGCATTTTAACCCTTTTGATGAACCAGTACGGGTCAGCATTGTAATCCCTGTGTTTAACAAAGCTTTATATACGTTTAATTGCCTTCTTGCATTGCAGCATTGTGATCAGCATATACGACAGGAAATGATTATTGTGAACAATGCGTCAACTGATGAAACCCAAGCCATGGTAGAATCATTACGGAATGCCTCTGTGTATGTAATTCACAATTCTGTAAATCAGGGATTTGTCATGGCATGCCGTCAAGGCGCTCAGGTTGCATCAGGTGAATTTATTTTATTTTTAAACAATGACACTCAGGTGATGGATGGATGGCTGGATTCTATGCTTGCAATTATGGACAATGATCCAGAGGTTGGAATTGTTGGATCAAAGCTGATCTATCCGGATGGACGGTTACAGGAGGCTGGAGGAATTATTTTTAATGATGGCAGCGGCTGGAATTATGGACGATTGCAGTCTCCAGATGATCCGTATTATAATAAAAGCCGTGTTGTGGATTATTGTTCTGGCGCAAGTCTGATGATTCGCAAACATCTTTGGGAACAGCTTGGCGGGTTTGATTTACAGCTTGCCCCTGCGTATTATGAAGATACAGATTTGTGTTTTGCAACAAGACAAGCTGGGTATAAAGTGGTCTATTGCCATGAATCCAAAGTCGTACATCATGAAGGCATTACAGCAGGAACGGATATAACTACTGGATATAAGGCATTTCAGGAAATTAACAAGCATAAATTTATTGCTAAATGGAAAGAAGTATTAACTTCTCATTATAAACCCGGGACATCTCCGCATAAAGCAGCAAGACGACTTCCACAGATCATCTCAATGAATCCAAAACAGCGAAAACCTATCGCTAAACCAACGTTATCTGTTCTAAAAGATCATCCTGCAATACTTGAGTTCTGGCAACAGAAATGTCTCGCATTGAAATTCCAATCCTTTGGTTTTACAGATATCGCTTCCTTTTACTGCAACTATATAGACAAAATGTCAGAAATACAAGGTGGAGATACCTGTCGGATAATGTATTTATATGGGGACACTGACCATATTTCTTTCTCCTTATCGTTAATCGAGCGCATGGTACGATCAGGCCGACATAATATTATAATGGATTGGTATAGTGAAGACCCAGAGTGCATAGACAATGCAATTGCTCAAAGCCAACAACGCGGCATTGGAGGCCATATTCGTTTCATTTGTATTCAAGGAGCATCTTGGGATATAACGTATCCGTATCATATTGTGATTGCACATGATGTATTTAAAGACCTTGAAAATATTGGTTCTGTTCTTGAGGTTGTTCGGAAACATTTAGATACAAAAGGATATTTTTTATGTTATCATCGAATGGATCAAGAAATTTTCCAGCCTGAAGCTGAACACCGTTTAAAAGAATTATGGGATACTGTGCCTGATCGATACAAGTACAATCACCTGACTCATCAGACAGACATGGAATATCCTATGTTGAAAAAAAATGAACAGTCAATTTCGATTGCTATGTATTTGGAAAACTATTTTCATGTTGATCTGCTTATATTCTGGGGAAATTTGATTGAGACTTTTATAGGTAATAGTTATGGGTTTAATTTTAATGTGACGGATCCATTAGATCGAGCATTTATTGAGAGAGTTCATCAGATCGATGAATCTGCAATACGGGATAGAATCATTAAGCCCGTGCATCAGTTAGCAGTTCTAAAGAAGTAGTGAATTTGTGAATTTGTGTTATCCCCTCAAAGTCGTCAATGGCGTTCAGGATTTAAGAGACTGGAAGTTTTCAAAAGACGCGTCGTTAAATTAAATGGTGAATGGGAGATTTTTCTAATGATCAATAATAAAAATTGTAACTAAATGATTTTTTATTAAAAACAGGTGTCTAATCTATATAGATATGAATGGTTCAGGCAATGACAGGTTGATTTCTGGTTTGAAACAAAAGAATGAAGATGCGTTTCGACAATTTATCCGAAAATATCAGTCTCTTAAATCCTG
>PDZT01000111.1 GCA_002753105.1 Deltaproteobacteria bacterium YD0425bin50
CTTGTGAATTTCATGGAAGTAATCTCCTTTTTTGAAGAGTTGATGATAAGTTTTCTCCTTTCAACTCTAAACAAGATTGAACATAAATTCAAGAACTGTTATCTGAAATATGAAACTTGCCGATCATTTGTTTATTTTTTTTGAATTTGAATACCTTTGACAGCTCCTTTGCTGTCAATATAGGCTTTGCCGTAACCCAAAATTTTTTGATCAGATGCTCTGACAAGAATCACATTTTCTTCTGTAAGTCGTTCTTCAGGCTCTCTTGTTTCTTTTTTAGTAATATCTTCTTTCGGTTTTATCTCACCTTGCTTATTATCTTTTTTAGTATTCGTCGGTTCTTTACTCCGTTGTCGAGCATCCATTCGGTCCTTAACAATTTTACCATATCCGTCAAATTGGTTTTCGGCAGATTCTTCATTTTTACCACAAGCTGTAAGCAATACCATTAATAGCATAATACCTATTTTGGTTTTCATGTTGTTATAACTCCTTCATTCCTTTTTCAGCATTGGGTTTGTATGTGCTATTATAATTAATCAATATTTCCTCTTCCATGAAAACGCCTTGAAGCGATATAACCATGCCAAATACTATCTTTATGGGTTAATTGACTACATTGTTCTGGCAATGGAGAACTATAAACAATTCTAAACAGTTCTGTGGTCTCTAAGGCTCCGATTTGAACTGCTTTTTTTTGTTCAAATACATACCATCTTGGATTTGAAAAATCAAAATCTATCTCATGTACACTGTTGGGTTTAAGAATGACTACATCTGAATCTGTGAGTAATCGATTCGTGTTACAAGCAGTATAAACCTGCGGGTATTTTTTTTTACAAAAAATTTCAGGTTCAAGACGAAATGAACATTGATCATGAAGGTTCACAATTCCAATAGGCTTATCAGAGTCATTTTTTAATGTTACCCGTAATGTAATGCTTCCGGGATTTTCCTTAAATGTGCCAACTGTACCATTTAGGATACGCGTGCCGATTCCTAAAGGCGACCATCGATGGCCGATAATGACGGCTGTGCCCGATGGAGATAATGCGATATTCATCTCCATTGGAAATTGAATACCATCGATGCCTCTCATTTTTTGTTCAATATCTCGACCTTTTCCCTGTTCAACAAAATAAGACTCAATACCATATGAAACATTCATTATGGTTTGCGAATAATTCATTCGCCAATCAATTAAATCACTAATACGACCTCTAATATACAAACCATCTTTTGGTTTTGTATCAGTGGCATACTTATAGGTTGCTAAACCATTTTCACCTAATTGGAAGACGATATAAACAATCTGTCCTTTTTGTTTCATGCAATTTTTTAAATTCCCTTGAATACGATCAAAAGGAATATGCGATAAATCATAGGTTAGTCGGACATAGTCACCCCGCATAATATCTCGTGGATCAACAGGGGCTGTTCTCAGATATATGCGTTGCCCTTTAACCACAATCCATTCACGTTCAATAACCATTATAGACAGGACAACCACTTGAAACAGAATAGCTAAAATAATGAGTAACCGTTTTGGATTCATAGTGAATGCTGCCTTTGTTTTTTTGCTCTCGTATAATAAGTCCCTATGCCAAAAATAATCATGCCTGTTAAAATAAATACCAATGATCGCATCAGAAGGCTATCAAACAAATCAATATACCGTGCAAAAACAATTGCAATAAACATGACGCAACCGAGAGTTGTTAATCCAGCATGGATTCGTTGGCACCCATGAAGAATATAAAAAATACTATGCATAATAAACATGAGATTAAAAAAAAGTTGAATAATCCAATTCCCGCGTACTTCAGTCCAGCCATGAGTGATAGCAATAATTCCAATCAATACCATCATCGGCAGCGCTGGTGATTGAATTTTGTTGATGGGAAAAAGAATTTCATGAAAATCTGGAATCAGTGTATTCACCCATGTGATTATAACGATGACAAGAAACCCATAATAATACATCATTCCAATATCAGTAAATTCTCTAAGTTTATAAAGATGTGATATTTCTTTTAAAAAACCTTCAAAACATAATAGATAAAGAATAATTAAATAGATCAATGTACCGAAAAGCGTAAATACATTCACCCCAAATGCAAATTTTTTACGTATATGTTCATTTATACCCAATGCAATTAAGATATTTGCATAGAAAAATACAATATAAAAAAATAAACCTTCCTTTAACTCGATTACGGTAAAACATAGAGATAACAATAGGGTGAAGATGCCTACAAAGAGCAACACAATTGATTTTATGTAAAATGCAAGCAATAGTATTCCAATAAATATGACTAATGGCGCAATATGGTGGACGATTTGAAAATCAAATACTTCAAAACCTTGCCAAAAAATCATAATCAAGCTTGCAACAATGCCTTGTGAAATGGACAAGAGCGCCCAAGCCATTAAGATCGCCCCCATGCCCCAAATAAAAAACGCATTGGGATAATGTTCACTAATATGGTAGATTTGCGCAATAAGCCATATTCCAGAGCCAAAAAGCATGGTTCCAAACAGATGAAGTCCATCTCCTAGTGCGGCTATGTCGGGTCGGTTTTGCCTAATATATACCGCCGAAGCATGGGTAACGATTAAAGTGGAAAAAATGATCGATAGTTTTATAAATTTATGCATGGATTCCCAGTTGTACGCAAAAAAAAGAATAACGCCCAATCCGCAAATAATAGCGCCAATCGCTGGAAAAATCATGCTCACAGAAAAATAACGGGTTTTCTTTTCATAAACCAGATACCGTTGGATAATTCTTTCTGCTTGCTCCTTTTGAATAATGCCTTCATCTATCCATTGATGAATTTGAGTGAACAACCACGAAATATGATTTTTCATGCTATGACTTTTTAAGTTAATATGATTAGAATGTTTATTTGATTCGATTCAGTTATGTATTCGAAACAAGTGTTTTGCATTTTGAGTTGTTATGTCACAAATGTGTTCATAAGGCAAGTTGCGAAGTTGAGAAATCATCTGAGCAATTTCACCACTATGTCTGGGTTCAACCTGCGATGCCACTGTAGATTCGGTCGCAATACAAGGTGAATCGGTTTCCAATAGCATTCTCTCTAATGGGATATGTTTTGCGTTCATGTGATATTTGCGCGCTTTTGAACGTGTTACAGATCCAGAAAAAGAAATATAATATCCTAACTCAATGAATTTGAACATCATTTCTTTTGAAGAAGAAAAGGAATGAATCACACCTTCGATGCTTCCTTTATAGGTTTTTAGGATTTCATATAAAGGTTCATACGCTTTGCGACAATGAATTATAACAGGTAA
Source organism: Deltaproteobacteria bacterium YD0425bin50 (assembly GCA_002753105.1). Classification (GTDB taxonomy): domain Bacteria; phylum Desulfobacterota; class Desulfobacteria; order Desulfobacterales; family YD0425bin50; genus YD0425bin50. The sequence goes on from PDZT01000111.1 coordinate 3,322, forward strand.
GTTATATGTTGTTGCATATTCAAGCTGAATCATCAATGCTTCACGTTGCAGATCATGTGAAGGGCAACCCTCAGAATGATCCAGTCCAATTTCTCCAATAGCCTTGGTATGAGGTTGATTAATAAAAAAAACGAGGTCATTCCAGTTGATATTGGGCTGAACATACCATGGATGAATTCCATATACAGGGAAAAGAAAATCCGGATAATGGTCACATACCCGATGAGTCCTTGATAATGATTCAAGATCATATGCTGGAACTATAATAGCACATAATTCATGTTTTTTTGCCCGATGAATGACTTCAGGAAGCCGTTCATCAAAACTCGAATCATTCAAATGACAATGCGTATCAATAAGCATAAACTGAAATTAGAAATTAAGAATTGGTTCAACACAACTTGCAATTATTGCCCCTCTTTTTGTTGAAAAATATTATAGTAAATGAGTATTTGTCAAGTTTTTAAAATTGCTATTATCCTTTGGTTATAGTATTCAAAATTACTAGAAAACTCTATTATTAATAAATAAAATAGATTTTGGATTTTTAAAATGAATAAAAAACGAACTTATGAAGAATTAGAGCACGAAGTTGCAAGATTACATAAAGAGATTTGTAAAAAAGAATCCGATATCAGCGAAATACAAGAATTAGCCAAAATTGGCAATTGGGAATGGGACATAAAACAGGATACACTTATATGGTCGAATGAGGTTTACCGCATATTTGGTTTAGACCCTGCTGAATTCAAGATTTCAGTTAAACGTTTTGAGGCTGCTATTCATCCAGACGATCGAGAAAATTTTTTTCGTCAACGCGAACGAATGCTCAAAGAAGAAAAAAAAGCCTGTATAGATCATCGTATTGTATTACCTGATGGTTCAATACGTTATGTTCAGGAACGAGCCAAACTATTATTTGATCAAAATAATAACTTGTGCCGTGTAATCGGAACTGTTCAGGATATTACTGAGTCGCAGAAAACAGAAAGTCAATTGCAACTATTCAAAGCCATTGTCGAATCTTCTCGGGAATCTATTGCTATTAGTGATCTAAATGGTCAATTGGTCTATATCAACGCTGCTCATGAAAAACTGTTTGGACATTCATTAGAGGAGGCAAGGAAATTAAACTACCGTGATTACTATCCGCCTAAATCGATTGAAATCCTTAATAACATTGTCGTTCCTGCAATAAAAAAAGGTTACAGTTGGGAGGGAATACTGGATGCGTTTGATGCTAAAGGTCGCCTTTTTCCTCTGTGGGAACGTACAGGTACAGTTTTCGATTCAAAAGGAAACATGCTGTATGGTTTTGGATTTATGCATGACGAAACTGAACGCATCACCAAAGAACAAATGGTTAAGGACAGTGAAGAGCGATACCGAAGCTTGTTCGAGTCTATGACCGAGGGGGTTTGTGAGCATGAGCTTGTATATGATGATAAAGGTATCCCCGTTGATTATCGCATTATCGGTATCAACCCAGCCTATAGCAAACACACCAATATTACAAAAGAAGAGGCTATTGGCAAAACTTCATGTGAGGTTTACAAAACGGATACACCGCCATATTTGGAAACTTTCGTCAAGGTAGTTACTAGCCGAGAACCAACGCACTTTCAAATATTCTTCGAACCAATGGATAAATATTTCGACATATCTGTTTTTGCTCATGGCAAGAATGGATTTGCTACTGTGTTCATAGACATTACCGAGCGTAAACATGCGGCTAAAAAAATCCAATCACAATCACGGCTATTAGACTTAATTTTTGAGCACTCTTTGGATAGTATTGTACTTATGGACGCAAAATATAATTTCATTCGGGTCAGCGAAACCTATGCGAAAGCCTGTCAACGGGATTCATCCGAATTCCCCGGACATAACCATTTTGAATTTTACCCATCGAATTTAAAAGATGAATTTGATGAAGCCCTTAAAGAAAAAAAAATCTATCAGAGACGTGCCAGACCATTTATATTTCCCGATCATCCAGAATGGGGAACAATGTATTGGAATTTGGGATTAGTCCCTATCATGAATACTACTGGAGATATTGAACTATTACTGTTCACCTTAAAAGACGTCACTGAAATTAAACAGACAGAAGCAAAAATCCACCAACTGGAAAAATCCGAAAGCCTAATGCGAATGGCAGGGGCTGTCGCTCATCTCTATAATAACATGCTCACTGTCGTTCTTGGAAATCTTGAAATGGTTATTGCTAATTTGTCTGAAAATTTTAGCCATGTTATATGTGCAAATGAAGCCATGCGTGCAGCCAGTCGTGCTTCTGATATAGGTAAATTGATGTTAGCATATTTAGGAAATACAGTTGCTCAACAATACCCTATAGACATTTGCAAATTATGTCTTAACTATTGTAATAATAATAAGAAATTGGCAATTCAGACAGATATACCCTCTGATGGTATAATCATTACAGCAAACTCTGACCAAATAAGACAAGTTTTAAATAGTATTATTGACAATGCAATGGAATCCATCAATCAAACAGAGATTGTTGGCATTATTTCATTGAGAATTCTTATAGTTTCACCAGATCACATTCCGTCGGTTCGCTTTCCAATTGACTTTCAAGTTTTACCAAAACGTTACGTAGGTATTGAAATAACAGATAATGGCTCTGGAATTTCAGAAAAAAACATAGAAAAAATATTCGATCCATTTTTTTCGACTAAATTCGTAGGTCGTGGGCTTGGAATTTCTGTTGCTCTCGGCATAATAAAACAACATGACGGATGTATTACAGTAAAAAGTACGCTAGATCATGGAAGCACTTTTTGTATTTATCTTCCTGTCAAAGACATAAAACACGCTATAAAACAGGGTATAGAACAAAAAAAAGAACCAGTTGATCATAAGGGACATGGTAAAATTCTTTTAATGGATGATCAGGAAATGATACTTAATATGGCTGGCAGATTATTTAAACTTATAGGATACGAAACGGATTTAGCCAAAGATGGTAAAGAAGCGATAGAAATGTATAAACAAGCATTTATATCTGAACATCCCTATGATTTGGTTGTCCTTGACTTAACAGTTCCGGATGGAATGGGTGGACTTGAAACAATTCAGGAATTATTAAAATTTGACTCTAAAGTAAAAGCGATTATTTCCAGTGGGTATTCTAATGATCCTATTATGGCGAATTATCATGATTATGGGTTTTGTGGAGTTATACCGAAACCATATACAAAAGCAGATATTTCAGAAACACTAAATAAAATAGTTTCAAAACCCAAGTCCCAAATCAGCAGTATCCCATCCCCTTGCAGACTGCGTTAGTATTCGGGAGGTAATTAACATTATGTTGTAGAGGCAAGTGCCTTGCCTCTACATATGCATCATTACTCAACTTACTCATTCATGCTATACTGATCTTTTAGCGCATAAACATGATGTTTCCAAACTCTTTCAAATCGGTCATTATCTTTAACTGCAAAAGAGATCATTTTTAAGCAGAATTCACGTTGGGTATCGGTGTTGCTTTGTTTTGAAGCAAGTTCAAGCGCATATTTGGAAAAATCCCTGACCATTACGCCAAACATCTCATCAAGCAAATCAGTATCTACATCAACATATTTTCTGCTTTCTATAATTAACTGTCCATAAGCAACAAGCGTAAAAAGTTCGCCAACTGAAAGTAAATAATCAATATCAGTTGACTGCTGTTGATCGGGAGTAGCTTTAACTAAAAATCGTTTCAATTGGGCTATCTGGTTTTTAAACACAGTAACATTCGGTAAGTTACAGGAATTATAAGCAATCATATAATCATGAAAACGAACTTTTCCTAAGCCTTTGGTTGGCCCCTGATCAAACAAATATGCATCATTAGCAATATCGCTTCTTCTGGGGACTTCTGGAAATTGATCTGGATTAAACAAATAACTTTGCATGAATTTTACAATTAAGGCCATATTTACATGAGCTGTTCCTTCTAATTTGGGAAGCATGCGTACTTCATGTGCGGCAATTTCGAAGAAAGGTTCTTTTTCAAATCCTTTGGCTGCAATCACATCCCAAATATGATTAATGACTTCCTCACCTTGCATGGTAACTTTCATTTTAACAATGGGATTATACAATAAATATCGCCGGTCATGAGCAGAAGCAGTACGCATATAATCACAGGCGCGTTCACTAAATAATTTCATAGCAACAAGACGGCAATAGGCATCTGTGAATAGTTTTTTAACATGAGGAAAATCCGTCACATAACGCCCATAGAGATTTCTATTTGCAGCATGATTCATGGCTTCATACAGCGCATGAGTACATAATCCAATAGCCCCCCATCCAAGATTATATTTACAAACATTGATTGTATTGAGCATATTATCCCATGCTTTGGGTCCAGTTTCTATGATATCTGCTTGTGTAATGGGATAATCGTACAATGCGTATTCTGCCACATAATTTTGTTCATTGACCACATTTTTTATACATTCGTATTTTGGATGCTTTGGGCTGACCACAAACCAAACATATTCGCCAGTGTCTGCCATTTTCCCAAATGTAGAAACAAGTGCGGCTTCGTTTGCATTCCCAATGTAATACTTATCCCCATTGGCAAGATAAGTACCATCAGGTTGTGGATAAAGCATCATATCACTTGAATAGATATCTGCACCATGCTCTTTTTCAGAAAGACCAAACGCAAATACGCCACCTTGTTTAAGCAACTGGGCTGTTTTGTGCTTAACTTCTTCATTTGATCCCATAAATATTGGGCCAAGACCTAACATGCTGACCTGAAATGTGTACCAATAAGTTATGCCATAAAATGCTGTAATTTCGGCAAATTCACAGATTCTATAGGTATCCCACCGGGAATCACTATCTCCATACCCCGATGGTGTCATTAAGGTAGCAAAAATTTCCTCTTTTTTTAAAAATTCAACGAAATCATAATTCCATACCTTTTCATGCCAGTCTTTTTTAATCTTTTTTTGACCTTTTTTCTCAAAATACTCTATCGTTTTTAACATCATTTGCTTTGATTTGTCATCTGCATAAGCTCTTGTATGGTGTTTCGGATTTAATAAAAGCATCAATTCCTCCAATATAAGTTTTTTATTTTTATAGTTTCACTTTATATGCTTCATCATTGCGGTTTCATCACAAGATGGAAATTTAATACAAAAAACGCAATCTGTCCATATTTTTAAAGGTAATTCAGATCGGTCAATTTGAACAAATCCAAGTTTACTAAAAAATTGTGGTTTATACGTTAGCGTAAATAATTTTTTAATTTCATATCGTTTGGCTTCTTCAACGGCTGCTTCTACAAGTTGAGTTCCTATGTTCATGCGATGATATTGAGGATATACTGCAAGAGAACGAATTTCAGCCAAATCTTCCCAACAAAACTGTAAAGCGCAACATCCGCAAATAGGCTCGGATACTTGATCGTTATTAAACACAAAAAAATCTCGTACATGATCATATAGATTGGTTAAGGGGCGGGCTAATAGTTCGCCCTTTTTGCCATAAAATGATAACAGATCATAAATGGTTTTAATATCTTGAATTGATGCTTTTCTAATTTTATCTGAATTATTCATAAATATTGTATCGTTCAAAGGGGTTAAATTAACAAGTACAACTCTTCTATAAAACAATGAAACCCCACATTCGTTCATTGTGAACAAATGTGGGGCGATAAAATACTTAAGATGTCAATTGATTACATAGATTCATATGGAGGACATGGGATACAAGAACTCGCTTCCTCCCAAGTAACAACGCCATCTTCATCGTAATCACACATCTCACAATTTTGGGCTTCTTCTTTACTCGTAACACCATCAACGTTGCAATCACATGGATCAACATCTTGTGGATTATTCATATGTGAACAAGATGCTGATTCATTTTCATCTACAACACCATCCCCATTGAAATCACATTCTGCATTTGCGTGGGGATCAGGATTATTATTCGGTACATTATTCATATCCCATGGAGGTCGGGCAGGAGGCGGAAGAAACATGTCTCCAACATAAACCGATACACCTTCTTCTGCAATCACCTTGCCTTCATGTACAGCTTTAACAAATACACCAAACGGTATGATCGGCATAGATGGAATTAACGAGCCTAATACATTTGCTGGAACTGAAAAAATTGAAAATTCAATATCGGATACCATCTGAGATTTAGGTTCTGTAAACCAAGGTTCTGGTATGCCCGGATCCTCTACAAAGTAAAATGAATATTGACCCAGAACAACACCCACAAAAACTTCGACTTTTTCTGAGGCTTTAATCTTTATGGTCGGGGATACCAGTTGATCACCGCCCAGCATTTCATTTACTTGACCTGACCCTAAACCTGTAATGGTAATTTGGGCGCTCACACCAACTGTACCCGTTGGATCAACCGGGGGTTGAACACCCGTTGCGGCGAAAATATTACCTGTAGTTACACCAGTTGAAGTACTTTGAGACCCTTCATCGACTTGCCATGCGGTTACATTCGAGATACTAAACGCGAAAATACAAAACGCAATCACGGAAATTATCTTGCTATTCACCCTTTTCTGCTGCATACTAATCCTCCTTACAATATGTAAATTAATTAAATAAAAAAATATGAAAAAAAAGTGAGAAAAATACCCAAAAAACGTATCAAACCATAACTTTTTTGAATAGATATAGCAATAAAAAAAATTTAAGGATGAACCTTCATGAATTTTAAAACCGTACTTGATGTGCAGCGAGAACTTGCCCAAGTAGATTACATCTGTTCCAAAGAAACATCGACTGTGGTTTTTTTAGCTGAAGCCACTCAAAAACCGATTCTTGTCGAAGGACCAGCCGGAGTTGGAAAAACCGAACTTGCCAAAGCTGTATCCAGATGTTTAGGATATGATTTGATTCGATTACAATGCTATGAGGGATTAGATGAAGCCAAAGCACTGTATGAATGGGAATATGCCAAACAATTACTCTATACCCAAATGGTGAAAGAAAAAATTTACGATGTGATTGCCGGCACGCAAACACTTTCCCAAGCAGTGGATCGAATTGCAGATCAGGAAGATGCTTTTTTCTCAGATCGATTCATTCAACCGCGACCTCTGCTCAAAGCCATTAGTTCAGATAAACCCGTTGTTTTGTTAATCGATGAAGTCGATAAATCAGACCCTGAATTTGAAGCGTTTTTATTGGAAGTATTAAGCGATTTTCAGGTATCTATTCCTGAACTTGGCACTCGAAAAGCTATCCACATCCCATTTGTTGTATTAACCTCAAATAACTACCGTGATATGAGTGATGCGTTAAAACGACGATGTATTCATTTGTACATAGATTATCCAGACCGCAATTTAGAAATCAGAATTGTCTTGTTAAAAATTCCCAATATTCAATCCAGACTTGCTGAACAGATGGTGGATACAATCCGAAAAATCCGTGAACTTGATCTTAAAAAAAAGCCGTCCATTTCTGAAACACTGGATTGGGCGAAATCCCTGATTGCCCTTCAAGTTGATGAACTTTCTGCAGAAATTATAGTCGATACACTGAATGTAATCTGTAAATATCGGACAGATATGGATCGGGTGAAAAGCCAGATGAAAATTATTGCATCTCAGGTAGGATTAACATGATTGAAGTGGTTCAGCAGTTTGCTGCCTGTTGTCGTGCAGCAGGCCTGAAAGTATCTACAGCAGAAGTGTTGGATTGTTTTCGTCATATAGAATTGATTGAACTCGTGGATGAAGACCAGTTTAGAACTGCATTAAGAACTAATTTTGTTAAAACTCGTAGAGAACAAGGCAAGTTTGATCGACTGTATCATCTTTTTTTTCATGAACTCCGAACTGAAATCGACATCGCTCATTCATCCCCATTATCAGAAATTGTTCAAAACATCATGGATCAATTTCCAAAAAACCAGATGTCGATTTCAGTTCGGAGTTCATGAAA